>NZ_JAQMUE010000071.1 GCF_028330985.1 Roseofilum reptotaenium CS-1145
AAACCGTTATCAGAGTATTTTGGGATTGAAATTTGACCTGGAAAAGTGTCAAAACCAATGGCAACAGAGGGGGAAAATCGAGCCTTTTGAGTTGGCACGCACAGATAGAAGCGATCGCTTTCTGATTCCCGAAAAACTCTATGGACGGGAAACCAACGTACAGCGATTACTCGACGCTTTCGATCGCATCGCCGCCCTAGGAACCACAGAAATGATGCTGGTGGCTGGGTTTTCCGGCATTGGGAAAACAGCGGTGGTCAATGAGGTTCACAAGCCGATTGTCAAACAGCGGGGCTACTTTATCAAAGGGAAATTTGACCAATTCAATCGTAACATTCCCTTCTCGGCTTTTGTCATCGCCTTCCGGGATTTGATGGGACAATTGCTGGGAGAATCGGATGCCGACTTAGCCCGCTGGAAGGCAAAAATCCTGGAAGCTGTGGGCAAAAATGGTCAGATCCTGATCGATGTCATTCCCGAACTCGAAGAGATTATCGGCAAACAACCGCCTGTTCCCGAACTCTCTGGTAATGCGGGTCAAAATCGCTTTAACTTATTTTTGCAAAAGTTCATTGCTGTATTTGCGAAGTCAGAACATCCCCTGGTGATGTTTTTAGACGATCTGCAATGGGCAGATTCCGCATCACTCAACCTCTTGAAGGTGTTGATGGGCGATCGCGATTCGGGTTACTTATTGGTGCTGGGAGCCTATCGAGAGAACGAAGTCTTCCCCGCTCATCCCTTGATGTTGACTTTAACCGAACTGAAGAAGGAGCGAGCCGTTATTTCCACCATTACCCTCAAACCCTTAGCTGTAAATCACATCAATCAATTAGTCGCCGAAACCCTCAGTTGTGGGGAAAAACTAGCTCAACCCCTCACCGAATTGGTTTATCAAAAAACCCAAGGCAATCCATTTTTTACCACTCAGTTCTTGAAAGGGCTGCACGAAGATCGACTAATTGCCTTGAATCGCAACTTGGGCTATTGGGAATGCGATCTCGTCCGAGTCCGCGATGTCGCACTGACAGATGATGTAGTGGAATTCATGGCAGGGCGCTTGCAGAAATTACCGCCCGCCACCCAGAAGGTGTTGAAATTAGCCGCCTGTATCGGCAATCCGTTCGATCTTGAGACCTTAGCAACCATCTGCGAAGAGCCAGAGGAAGAGGTTGCTGCCAAGATCTGGCGTGCCCTTCTTGAAGGACTGATTCTTCCCACCAATGAAGCCTATAAGTTCTTTCACGGTTATGGGGTAGACGATCAACTCAAGGATGTCGTATCGGCCGGTTATCGTTTCTTACACGATCGCGTCCAACAAGCTGCCTACTCCCTGATTCCAGAAGAGCAAAAACAAGCCACTCACTACCATATCGGACAACTGCTGATGCAAAATCTTTCGTCCGAGACCAAAGAAAATAAAATTTTTGAAATTGTCAATCAACTCAATTTCGGTACCATATTTATCAGGGACTGGACGGAGAAAGAGGAATTAGCTCGTTTGAATCTCAGTGCGGGGCGAAAAGCTAAAACTTCCACAGCGTATGCTGCCGCCGTTAAATATTTTTCCATCGGTCGAGAGTTATTGGGAGTGCAGAGCTGGCATTTGGCTTACGAACTGACCTTAGCACTGTATAAAGAATCTGCCGAAGCTGCCTATTTGAATGCTGACTTTGAACAGATGGAGCAGTTGTCTGCCGAAGTCTTGCAAAAGGCAAAAACATTGCTCGATAAAATTGATGTCTATATCACCCAAATTCAAAGCAATATTGCTCGGGTCAAACTGTTAGAAGCAATCCGAATTTCACTGATGGTACTGAACCTCATTGACGATCGCATTCAATTACCCGAACAACCCGATCGAGCCGACTTTGAACGAGCCTTAGCCCAGACGCGATCGACGATCGGCGATCGCTCAGTTGCAGACTTGTTAAACTTACCCGAAATGGAAGAGCCGTACCAATTAGCAGCCATCCGCATCTTATCCAGCGTTGCTCCCCCTGCGTACTTTGCCTTTCCCGCACTCTTCCCATTAATTGCCATGAAGATGGTCGATCTGTCGATCGAATTCGGCAATACCTCTGCCTCGGGTTTTGGATATGCAATGTACGGCTTCATTCTTTGCGGGGTAGCGAACGATATTGAGTTGGGCAGCCAGTTTGGGGAACTAGCATTAGGTTTGATCGATAAATTAAACGTCAAGGGGACTGCCGCTCGGGTTTTACCTCTTGTCGGTCACTTGATTAAGCCTTGGCGAGAATCGATCGATGACAACCGGTATTTACTCCGTAAAGGGTATCAAGTGGGCTTAGAAACAGGGGATTTAGAATTTGCTGGATATTCAGCATCGTTCTATTGCTTTGACTCCATGTTTATCGGCCAAGAATTAGAGAGTCTCGAACAAGAGTTTTTTGCCTATAGCGAGGCGATCGCTCAACTAAAACAAGAACACGTACTGCATCAGATCCATCTTTCCCATCAGACGATCCTGAATTTATTGGGTCGCTCCGATAATCCTTGCGCTCTGATTGGAGAGGTTTACAATGAAACCGAGATGGTGCCGTTGCACGAGGAAGCGAATAATCGAACGACCCTTGCTTTTATGTACGTTGCCAAACTCAGCCTCTGTTACCTTTTTCAAGATTATGAACAAGCTGTAGAAAGTGCTGCCGGTGCGGAAAAATATTTAGATGGTGTGGTGGCCATGCTCTGTACGGTTTTGTTCTACTTCTATGATGCTTTAGTTAAAATTATTTCGGTTACCAAGACCAACAGCAAAAGCGAACAAAATCATCTCCTCGAGCAAATTGAAAGCCATCAAACTAAGATGAAATATTGGGCGGATAACGCCCCCATGAATTATCTACATAAATTCCATCTCGTAGAAGCAGAACGCAATCGAATTCTGGGTCAGAAAGCTGAAGCAATTGAAAATTACGATCGTGCCATTTCTGGAGCGAAAGCAAACGGGTACATTCAGGAAGAAGCGTTAGCCAAGGAATTGGCAGCGAAATTCTACCTCGACTGGGGCAAAGAAAAATTAGCCGCAGATTACATGCAAGATGCCTACTATTGTTACTCCTGTTGGGGAGCCAAAGCCAAAGTTGAAGATTTAGAACGACGCTATTCAGCCCTTCTCAAACCCATTCTTGAACTGCCAACCCCTAGCTTAATACCGACAACTTCCCTGAAAACCTTAACGGCAGGAACGATTTCCAAAACCACGACGGAAACCTCAGCCTTGTTAGATTTTGCTACCTTGATGAAAGCCTGTCGTACCCTCTCTGAGGACATCGATTTAGAGAGCGCGATCGCTAATTTAATGCAGGTGTTACGGGAAAATGCTGGTGCCGAAACTGTCGCCTTAATGCTTTGTCAAGAAGGAGTTTTGATGCTAGTGGCTCGTGCAGTTGGAGAGGAGACGATCGCCATTAAACCCCTCCCTGTTGAAATCAGTAACGCCGTTCCTTTAAGTATTGTCAATCAAGTCAAGCGCAGCCAACACCCTTTACTGCTAGAAAATGCCAGCAAAGAAGTGGCTCTGGCTGGAGATAATTACATCCAACACTATCAACCCCAATCGATTCTCTGTCTTCCTTTAGTCGTTCGCGCAGCGTCTCTGAAAGAGAATCGTGCTCAACTGCAAGGTATTCTTTATCTAGAAAACAACCATTGTGCCGGTGCATTTACTAACGATCGCATGGATATCCTCCAACTGCTCTGCTCCCAAGCGGCGATTTCCCTGGAAAATGCTCGCTTATATCAGCGATCGCAACAAATGGCTAAGAATTTACAACAAGCGCTAACGGACTTGCAGCAGACCCAACTTCAATTGGTGCAAAATGAAAAAATGGCCACCTTGGGAAGTCTCGTGGCTGGGATTGCCCACGAAATTAACAATCCCGTCAGCTTTATTGGGGGGAATATTAACGCTGCACAAGAACATTTGCAAGATTTACTAGAAATCCTCACGCTCTATCAAGACAATGCATCGACTCCTCCATCCATAGCTGAAGAGATTGAAGACCTTGCTCCTGAATTTATTGCCGAAGATTTTCCCAAACTGATTGCATCCATGCAAATCGGCTGCGATCGCATCGGTAATATCAGCACATCTTTGCGAACGTTTTCCCGCAAGGATACAGATACAAAAACAGAGTTTAATTTGCATGATGGCATTGATAGTACCCTGCTCATTTTAAAATATCGCCTCAAAGCGAATGAAAAGCGTCCAGCTATGGAAATTATCACAAATTACGGGCAAATCCCCCAAGTAAAATGTTATCCAGGGCAAATCAATCAAGTGTTTATGAATCTGTTAGCCAATGGAATCGATGCTTTAGATGAACGCAATCAGGGTAAAACGTTTGCACAGATAGAACAAGACCCCAATCGGATTACAATTGAGACCCAATTGAGTGCGGATCGACAGATGGTGACGATCTCCATTATCGATAATGGCACGGGGATGTCAGAAGCAGTAAAAAAACGTATCTTCGAGCAAGGATTTACAACGAAAGCAGTGGGGAAAGGAACCGGCTTAGGCATGGCGATCGCCCATCAAATTATTGTTGAAAAACATGGTGGAGCGATCGCCTGTCGCTCGGAACTCGGTCAAGGTACAGAATTTATCATGTCTCTGCCCGTGAATTAATAGCGATCGCGATCGCACTCAGTTATCGAATTGATTGGATAAAATGAGCATAGTATCTATGATCTCTTATCATACCAACGCAGTGGCAACTCTTTCCGGCTATCAACTAGGACAGCATCTTTATGAAGGTCCTCGCACCCTCGTTTATCAGGGTACGCGCCTGTGTGATGGCGCTTCAGTGATCGTCAAAATACTGCGGACTCCCCATCCCAGCTTTAGCCAATTGGTGCAATTTCGCAATCAATATGCGATCGCTCGCCATCTGCAACATGCCAATATTGTCACTCCTCTAGCTCTAGAGAGCTACGGCAATGGCTACGCTCTCATTATGCCCGATTCCAAAGCCATGGCGCTGCATGATTATTGGCACCAATTCAATCCCAATTTAGAAGAGTTCTTCGCCATTTCCCTACAACTTGCCGATGCCCTACACTATCTCAGTCAAGAACAGATTATTCACAAAGATATCAAACCCGCCAACATCCTGATTTGCCCGCACAGCAAACAGATTAAATTAATCGATTTCAGTATTTCCAGCTTATTACCAAAAGAAACCCAAACCATTCAAACGCCTAACAGTTTAGAAGGAACCTTAGCCTATTTATCTCCCGAGCAAACTGGACGCATGAATCGAGGCATTGATTATCGCAGTGACTTCTATTCTCTGGGCGTAACTTTATACGAATTTCTGATCGGGAATCTACCCTTTAATAGTAACGATCCTTTAGAATTAATTCACGCTCATATCGCCCAAAATCCGGAACCGATTAGCACGTGGGTCTGTTTGGGAGGACAATTGTGTCCCGAACCCCTTTCAGACATCATCTTAAAATTAATGGCGAAAAATGCCGAAGATCGCTATCAGAGTGCCTTGGGACTCAAATACGACCTGAAAAAATGTCTAAAAGAATATAAAAAAACAGGAAAGATTGCGTCATTTACGTTGGGAGAACGGGATTTGTGCGATCGATTCCTGATCCCCGAAAAACTTTACGGACGAGAACGCGAAGTTGAAACCCTACTCGAATCTTTCCATCGCGTCGCTACCGGCGAAAGCGAAATGATGCTAGTCGCCGGATTTTCTGGGATTGGTAAAACCGCCGTTATTAACGAAGTTCATAAACCTATTGTTAAACAGCGTGGCTATTTTATCAAAGGCAAATTTGACCAATTCAATCGCAACATTCCCTTCTCTGCCTTTGTCCACGCCTTCCGAGATTTTATGGGGCGATTGCTAAGAAAATCCGATTCTGCATTAGCTCACTGGAAACAGAAAATCCTGGAAATGATCGGCGAAAATGGCCGAGTTCTGATTGATGTCATTCCCGAACTCGAGCGCATTATTGGAGCCCAGCCTCCTGTTCCCGAACTCTCCGGTAGTGCTGCCCAAAATCGCTTTAACCTCCTCTTAGAAAAATTTATCGCCGTCTTCACCACCAAAGAGCATCCTTTAACCCTATTTCTCGATGACTTACAATGGGCAGACTCCGCCTCATTAAATTTGCTTAAAGTGTTAATGGGAGACCGCCAAACGGGATATTTACTCCTGTTGGGAGCCTATCGAGATAATGAAGTCTTCCCTGCTCATCCCTTGATGTTAACTTTGGCTGAATTACAGAAGCAACAGACCAAAATTTCGACCCTTACCCTAACTTCTTTGTCAGTTTCTCACATTAACCAGTTGGTTGCAGAAACGCTCAGTTGCTCCATAGATATAGCAGCTCCTCTAACCCATTTAGTCTATCAAAATACAAAAGGAAATCCTTTTTTTACTACTCAATTTTTAAAAGGACTATATGAGGATAAATTAATTGAATTCGATCGCAATATCGGGTTTTGGCAATGCGATCTAGTGAAGGTGCAAGATTCGGCTCTGACTGACGATGTGGTGGAATTTATGGCTCGGCGATTGCATAAGTTGCCAGAAGAAACTCAAAATGTTTTAAAATTAGCGGCTTGTATTGGCAATCGCTTCGATTTAGAGACCTTAAGTATCATTTGCAAAACAGCTTTTGAAGAAGTGGCAGCGGCCTTGTGGGGCGCTTTACGAGAAGGATTAATTTTACCGCAGAGCGACGCTTACAAGTTCTTCCAAGACTGGAAAAATGGGACAGAAAAAGCCGATGCAGTTACCGTCAATTATCGCTTTTTACACGATCGCGTTCAACAAGCAGCTTATTCTCTGATTCCTCCCGAACGCAAATCATTGACTCATTATGATATTGGATATATTTTACTCGACAAACTGTCAGGTTCCGAGAGAGAAGAATCGATCTTTGACATCGTCGGTCATCTCAATTTAGGGATCGAGTTAATTACCCAAGAATCGCAAAAAAAGGAACTAGCCCACTTAAACTTAATCGCCGGACAGAAAGCAAAACATGCTACAGCTTATGGCTCGGCATTTAAGTACTTAAAACAAGGAATTGACTTACTCCCCGACCATCCTTGGGACAGTCTCCATCAATTAACCCTAAATTTGTACTGCGAAGCGATGCAGAGTGGATACTTAAGTGGCAATATTAGCGAATCTGAAACGTTAGGCGAGATCGTTCTGCAACAAGTCCAGGATCAACTCGATGCGATCGAAGTTTACGAGACTAAAATTCAAATTTATATTACCAGTCGGCAGACAGCACGAGCCATTGATATAGGCTTAGATGCTTTGGCGATGATGGGGATGTCTTTGGAGGATATTACCCATAGCGACAAGAATGCAATCGTCTTACCTGACATTGATACAGTTGCTGACTTATTAGAAGCAACAAATCCGTATTATTTAGCAAAAATGCGGATTTTGACTGCCATTACTTCAGCCGCTTTAATTTCCCGCCCCGATCTCTTATTTGACATTGTCAGCATCCAAGTTCTGCTTTGTCAGGATAATGGTTATTCTGCCTTAGCTGCCTTTACCTATAGTTGGTATGGCGCTCTTCTATGCACCAATTCTAGCGTGATCGATCTCGGATATCAATCGGGTCAATTAGCGATCGCCTTATTAGAACGCTTTCAAGAACAAGCTCGCGTCGAGAAATGCAGTATTTATAATATGGTTTATACCTTTATCATCCCTTGGAAGCAACACGTCAGAGACAGTTTATCGTATTTATTAGAAGGCAGTCAAAATGGATTAGATGTTGGCGATTTTGTCTATGCCGGTTATTGCATCGAAAATTATTGCGCTTATCTCTTTTTAACTGGGGGAGAACTTCCAGCAGTCAGTCAACAACAATCCATCTATATTGAATTGATGCAGAAAATCAAAAATGACTATGCTGCCAATAATATCAGCGTTTGGCGGCAACTGAGCGCTAATTTACTGGGACAATCAACACAGATTACACGTCTCGATGGAAAGTATTTAGATGAGGACACTGTAGAGCAAAATTGGCAAGAATCCCAGTTGGGTTGGTCTCTCTTTAATCTATATTTAGCCCAGACCATGTTATTGTCCTACTTTGGCAACTGGACTGAAGCTATTGCTAAGGCAGAACTCGCCCAAAAATATGCCATCTCTGTCGGCGCTTGGATGCCGATCGCCATTCATAATTTTTATTATTCTTTAGCTTTATTAGCAAGCTGTCAGGATGCGTCATCGCAATACCCAGACATTCTGCTTTTAGTCGAAACTCAGCAAAATACCTTACGTGAATGGGCGCAATATGCGCCAATGAATTACCAACATAAATGGGATTTAGTCGAAGCTGAACGGCAGCGCGTTTTAGGGAATAAAGCAGAGGCTATGGAGTTCTACGATCGAGCCATTGCTGGAGCAAAAGAAAACCAATACTTGCCAGAAGAAGCGATTGCTAATGAACGAGCAGCTCTTTTTTATCTCGACTGGAATAAAGAAAAAGTGTCTGCCAGCTATATGCAAGAAGCTTATTATTGCTATTCTCGTTGGGGGAGTAAAGCCAAAATCGAGGCTCTCGAACAAGACTATCCGCACCTACTCATTCCCATTCTCAACCAACCTAAATTCAATTTAAACACGAATGGAACCATTAGTACAGTTAATGAACTAACAATTTCTGAAAATACCACAGAAACGGGAAATTTATTGGATTTAGCCACTCTGATGAAAGCTTCGCGCACACTCTCGCAGGAGATTGAGTTAGATGACTTGCTCTCGACTCTAATGAAGATTGTCATTGAGAATGCAGGGGCGACTAAAGGTGCATTGTTATTAACCAATGAAACTGACTTGATAATAGAAGCTATTGCCATTCGTTCTAATGCAAGTAATCCCCTACAACTGGATTCCTTACATCAATCAATTCCCCTAGAAAACTATCCCGATTTACCCAAAGGATTGATTAATTACGTTCGGCGGACTGCAAAAACTATTCTTTTAGACGCAAAAACTGCACAAACTCAATTTGCAACCGATCGCTATTTCCTGAATTCTCCCCCTCAAAGTGTACTCTGTTTTCCGCTCTTGGAACGAGGGAAATTCATTGGCGTACTTTACTTGGAAAATCAATGTACTACCGATGCTTTTAATCGCAATCGTATCGAAGTTTTAGATATGCTTTGCGCTCAAGCGGCAATTTCTCTAGAAAATGCCAGACTTTATCAGCGATCGCAGCAAGCCTTCCAAGATTTGAAAAATGCTCAATTACAATTAGTTCAAAATGAAAAAATGGTAACTTTGGGAAATTTAGTTGCTGGGGTCGCTCACGAAATCAATAATCCAGTGAGTTTTATCAGTGGAAATATTAGTGCAGCTCGGGAATATTTGCAGGATTTGCTGGATGGACTTTCTTTATATCAAAATAATGCCGATATCACTGGGGATATTGCCACAAAAATCAAAGATCTAGATTTGGAGTTTGTGGTAGAAGATTTTCCTAAACTCATGACATCCATGGAAACGGGATGCGATCGTATTCATAATATCAGCACTTCCTTGCGCACCTTTTCTCGCACAGACACTGCCAGCAAAACAGAATTCGATCTTCATGATGGTATAGATAGTACCCTATTAATTTTAAAATATCGCCTCAAAGCCAACGACGAGCGTCCTGCTATTGAAATCATTAAAAAATATGGCACGATCGTACCCATTCAGTGCTACCCTGGACAACTGAATCAAGTCTTCATGAATCTGCTTGCTAATGCTATCGATGCTTTAGAAGAAAGCAATGAAGGTCGAACCTTGACAGAGATCGAAAAAAAAACGAATCAGATTACCATTGAAACCGAATTAGCTGACGATAAGAGTCATGTTATCGTCAAAGTTATTGATAATGGTATGGGGATGCCAGAATCTGTACAATCTCAGATATTTGAGCAAGGATTTACGACGAAAGCAGTTGGTAAAGGCACGGGGTTAGGAATGGCGATCGCTCATCAGATTATTGTCGAAAAACATGGTGGAGCGATCGCTTGTCAATCAGAAATCAGTAATGGTACGGAATTTAAGATCATTCTTCCGGTAACTTAGAGTGCATCTCTTTCTAGTCATTAACTGGGGAATATCAAGCTTCACAAGTTTTTCACAATTTTGGCCTAAACTCTAAAATATACTAGGTCATATCGGGTTAAAAATCTTTATGACTATGATGTCAGTTCGTTTTCCAAAAATTGCCGACTATCAAGCGATCGAACTCATCCACCAAAGCGATCGTATCTTCGTCTATCGCGCTCACCGAGAGAATGATGGGCGATTGGTCATTATCAAATTAATGGGTAATGAACATCCTTCCTTTAACGAATTAGTTCAATTTCGCAATCAATACGTCATCAGCAAAAATCTAGGTCTAGAAGGCATCGTCAAACCCTACGCCTTAGAGCGCTACGAGAATCGCTATGCTCTGATTATGGAAGATGTGCAGGGGATCTCTTTAGCCGAATACCGAGGCAGAAACCCCCTCCCCCTGTCCCAATTTTTCAGCATTGCCATCCAACTTGCAGAAATTTTGCACCAACTCCATCAAAATCAAATTATTCATAAAGATATTAAACCCACAAATATATTGATTCAGCCCCAAACCCAACAGATTAAACTCATCGATTTCAGTATTTCTACCTTATTGCCCAAAGAAACCCAAACTGTAAAAACACTGAATGTACTAGAAGGCACTCTTGCCTATATTTCCCCCGAACAAACCGGACGCATGAATCGAGGTATTGACTATCGCAGCGATTTCTATGCCCTTGGCATAACCTTGTACGAACTCCTTGCAGGACGCTTGCCCTTCAATAGCGACGATCCAATGGAATTGGTTCACGCCCATATCGCCCAGCAGCCGATCTCTCCTTGCGATTGGTTGAATGGCAACGGAGAAAACCATCCCCAGAGCCTTTCAGATATTATCTTGAAATTGATGGCGAAGAATGCCGAAGCGCGCTATCAGAGCGCCCTCGGACTCAAATACGACCTCGAAAAATGTCGGCAACAATGGCATGAAAAAGGCATCATCGCGCCGTTTGTTCTGGGAGAGCGCGATCTGTGCGATCGCTTCATCGTCCCCGAAAAACTTTACGGACGAGTCAAAGAAGTTCAAGCTCTACTCGATACCTTTGAAAGGGTCGCCAAGGGCAGCAGCGAAATGATGCTCGTTGCTGGATTTTCCGGCATTGGTAAAACCGCAGTTATTAACGAAGTTCACAAACCAATCACCAGGCAGAAAGGATATTTCATCAAAGGCAAATTCGACCAATTCAATCGCAACATTCCTTTCAGCGCCTTCCTACAAGCCTTCCGAGATTTAATGGGGCAATTACTGGGAGAATCCGATCGTGAATTGGTTGAGTGGAAAGCCCAAATACTAGAAGCAGTGGGAGAAAACGGTCAAGTTCTCATTGATGTCATTCCCGAACTACAATACATTATCGGACAGCAACCCCCTGTTCCCCAACTAGAAGGCAGTGCTGCTCAGAACCGCTTTAATCTGCTTTTTGAAAAATTTATCGCTGTCTTCACCACAAAAAAACATCCCCTAACTCTGTTTCTTGATGACTTGCAATGGGCGGACTCGGCATCATTAAATTTGCTGAAAGTGTTGATGGGAGTAACTCAGATGGGCTATTTGTTGCTGTTGGGAGCATATCGGGATAACGAAGTCTTTCCTGCTCATCCGTTGATGTTATGTTTAGGGGTGTTAGAAAAAAAACAGACGAGAATTTCGACAATTACTTTAGCACCTTTGTCTGTTAATCACATCAATCAATTGGTTGCTGAAACTCTCATTTGTTCGGCAGACTTAGCCACTCCCTTAACTAATTTAGTCTATCAAAAGACAAAGGGAAATCCATTTTTTACGACCCAATTCTTAAAAGGATTGCGTGAGGATGGGTTGATTACCTTTAATCAAAATTTGGGATATTGGGAATGCGATTTAGTCAAGGTAAGAGATGCAGCTCTCACAGATGATGTGGTAGAATTTATGGCCCGAAGGTTGCACAAGTTGCCATCAGAAACGCAAAAAGTATTGAAATTAGCAGCTTGTATTGGGAATCAATTTGACTTAGAGACTTTAGCCATTATCTGCGAAACGCCTTCTGAAGAAGTAGCAGCCAATCTGTGGAGCGCCCTGCGAGAAGGGTTAATTTTACCTCAGAGCGAAGCCTATAAGTTTTTCCAAGAATGGGAAAAAGGTGAAGAGAAAGCGGAGGGGATCGCAGTAGGTTATCGGTTTCTACACGATCGTGTACAACAAGCAGCTTATTCCTTGATTCCCGAAAATAAAAAAGTACAGACTCATTTCAATATTGGTCAGCTTTTACTCAAGACAATTGCCCCCTCTCAGCGGGAAGACTATATCTTTGATATCGTCAGCCATCTCAATTTGAGTATCGAGTTAATTGGCGAACAGACTAAACGAAATGAGTTGGCTAAATTAAATTTAGTTGCAGCGAAAAAAGCGAAGTCTTGTACTGCCAATGCAGCAGCATTTGATTACCTCAATATCGGACTGAATTTATTGGCAGACGATACTTGGCAAGCTGAGTACGAACTGACTCTCAATTTGCACTTAGAAGCCACAGAAGTCAGCTATCTGAAAAGTGATTTTGACAGTATGGAGCGGTTAGGGAAAATTGTTATCGATCGCGCTCGTACTGTTGTCGATCGGATTAAGGTGTACGAAACCCAACTTCAGGCTTATGCCGTTCAAAGCCGATTTGGTGATGGTATTGATGTCGGGTTACAATGCTTGCGGCTTCTCGGCATAGATTTATCTGATAATCCCGATATGACAGAAATTGAGTCTTGGTTGGCACGAACTCAAGCAGCTCTAGATCCATTTACCTTAGAAGAATTACTCAATCGTCCCGAGATGAAAGAACCCAAAATCCTATCGGCAACGCGACTTTTATCGCGGTTGGTTCCGATCAGTTATTTTGGTCGTCAGAGTTTATTTCCCTTGCTTGCTTGTCAAGGAATTTTGCTCTCATTAGACTATGGAGACGCTATCGATACCCCAGTATCTTACATCAACTATGCTTTCTTTTTATGCAATCCCGGTTTCGATCGTTTTGGTCAAGCTTATGAATATGGGAAGATGGCCAAGCAAATTATTGAGAAGCAAAATAATACTCTCCGCTATACTTTCGTCTGGAATAATTTTTATGCCTATGTCTCGCCGTGGCGATCGCATTTGCGCGATGGCATTACGCCTCTGAATGAAGCATCTCAAAAAGCCATAGAAGTCGGAGATTTGGAATTTGCTGCGTATGCACTGACAAACGGATTGCTCTTGGCTTATTGTTCTGGAATAGAACTCGATATGCTGAAGCTAGACTTAGAGAGAGGAGTTGACTTTTGTCACTCGATCCGATTTGAAGGATTGGCTATCTATACGGCTTGCATTTTACAAGTTGCGTTTAACTTAGTTGATAATGTAGAAGATCCTTGCTGTTTGCAAGGAAATTTTTATGATGCCCAAGGAGCAATTGATAGCTTTCAGAAGAGCAAGCACTTACTGGGTCTGTCTATTCATTACTTTAGTCAATTACAACTTAATTATCTCTTTGGAAATATGGCGGAAGCGAAATATTTGCTTGCTGAAGTAGAGACGTATTTACCTGGTATTGGTGGCTTTTTGTTGTTGCCTCATTTTGCATTTTTAGCAGGATTAAATTATCTCAAATTAGTAGAATTAGAAAAAGATAATGAAGAAAAATGGTGGAAAAGTAGCGAACATTGGATCTCGCGTCTCAAATTTTGGGCGGAAAATGCCCCGATGAACTGCCAGCATAAATCCGATCTACTGGAGGCGGAACGGTGTCGAATTTTAGGAGAAAAGTTGAGAGCAATAGAACTCTACGATCGCGCGATCGCTGGAGCTAAAGAAAATGGCTTTATCCACGAAGAGAGCCTGGCTAACGAACTCTTCGCCAAATTTTACCTCGACTGGGGACGAGTCAAAGAAGCCGCCGTCTATATGCAAGAAGCCTATTACGGCTATGCTCGTTGGGGAGCCAAAGCCAAGACCAACCACCTCGAACAACACTATCCTCAGTTATTAAAGCCCATTCTGCAACGCGATCGCCCTTCTTCTGGCTCGGGTAAGAGCATTTCTCACAGTACCAGCCATTCTCAAACCGTGGCCGATATTGCCTCGATTCTGGACTTCTCTTCTTTACTCAAAGCCTCTCAAATCCTCTCGGGAGAAATCGAACTCGAAAAGCTGCTCTCCACCCTCATGAAGATTATTCTTGAAAATGCTGGAGCGACAAAAGGGGCATTATTATTAACCGGCGAAAAAGGGTTGAGCGTAGAAGCGATCGCCACTCACACCGATGCAGAAAAAGAGTTAGAATTCGCTTCTCTACATCAATCCCTTCTCCTCAATGATTATCCCGATTTACCCGCTGGATTGATTAACACTGTGCGACGTACCGCAGAAACCACCCTCTTAGATGGGAAAACTGCCCAAACACAATTGCCGGGCGATCGCTATTTATTACGGTTCTCTCCTCAAAGTTTACTCTGTTTTCCCCTCCTGGAACGAGGCAATTTAATCGGGATTCTTTACTTAGAAAATTGTCTGACTGCCGATGCGTTTACCTACGAGCGCGTAGACATATTAGAGGCCCTCTGCGCCCAAGCGGCTATCTCCTTAACCAATGCCCGGCTGTACCAACAGGCACGGCAAGCCTTAACCAATCTGCAACAGACCCAATTGCAACTGGTGCAGAATGAAAAGATGGCGACATTAGGCAATTTAGTCGCCGGAGTGGCTCACGAAATCAATAATCCGGTTGGGTTTATTGGCGGGAATGTGGGGATGGCGCAAGAATATTTGCACGATTTACTGGAAGTCCTTTCGCTCTATCAAGAAAATGCCTCCCTACCCGAGCCAATTATGGAAGAAATCGAAGACCTCGATCCCGAGTTTATCGCCGAAGACTTCCCCAAACTAATTGCATCCATGCACTCCGGTTGCGATCGCATTCGCAACATCAGCACATCTTTGCGAACATTTTCCCGAACCGATACCGACAAGAAAACCGAATTTAATCTGCATGAAGGTCTTGATAGTACCCTATTAATCCTCAAATATCGCCTCAAAGCCAACGAGGAAAGACCGAGCATTAAAATTGTCAAAAATTATGGGGAGATTCCCGCCGTCAAATGCTGCCCCGGACCAATCAATCAAGTGTTCATGAATATCTTGGCCAATGCGATCGATGCTTTGAATGAAAGTAATGAAGGAAAAACTTTTCAAGAAATCGACACAGCCCCCAATTGCATTACAATCGCGACGGAATGGCACGAGCAGAGCGAGCGAGTAATCGTCAGAATCGCCGATAATGGAACGGGAATGCCAGAAGCCGTGAAAGTGAAACTATTTGAGCAAGGATTTACGACGAAAGAAGTCGGAAAAGGTACGGGGTTGGGAATGGCGATCGCTAAATCCATTATTGTAGAAACACATGGCGGACAGATCGCCTGTCAATCGGAACTCGGAAAGGGTACAGAATTTATCATTTCTGTACCAGTGAATTAAGCTGGTAAATTAAGAGCGATCGCATTGACCTATTTAAACTGATTAGATCGGACGATCGCAATGCCTATTATCTCTCTAATCATACCAAAGCAGTGACAACTCTTCCTGGATATCAACTCGGACCATGTCTCTACGAAGGTCCTCACACCCTCGTTCATCAGGGTATGCGCCTTGGTGATAGCACTTCAGTAATCGTCAAAATACTGCGGAGTGCCCATCCGAGCTTTAGCCAATTAGTTCAATTTCGCAACCAATATGCGATCGCCCGCCATCTGCAACATGCCCATATCGTCACTCCTGTGGCTCTAGAGCGCTACGGCAACGGCTATGCTCTGATTATGCCCGATTCCGGAGCCATAGCCTTGAGTGATTATTGGCAGCAGTTCTCCCCCAATCTGGAACAATTTTTGGCGATCGCCCAACAACTAGCGGATGCCCTACACTATCTCAGTCAAGAACAGATTATTCATAAAGATATCAAACCGGCAAATATCCTGATTCACCCAGAAACCCAACAAGTCCAATTAATCGACTTTAGCATTTCAACCCTACTGCCCAAAGAAAGCCAAACGATTCAAACGGCCAATACATTAGAAGGAACCTTAGCCTATTTATCCCCGGAACAAACCGGACGTATGAATCGAGGGATTGATTATCGCAGTGACTTCTATTCTTTGGGAATAACATTTTACGAACTGTTAACGGGAACCGTTCCCTTTGTGAGTGACGATCCGTTAGAACTGATTCACGCTCATATTGCCCAAAATCCCAAACCCATAGACAGAGAAGACATTCCCCAAGTCCTTCGCAATCTGATCTTCAAATTAATCGCCAAAAATGCTGAACAGAGATATCAGAGTGCCTTGGGACTCAAATGGGACTTAGAGAAGTGTCTTGAGCAATATCGAGAAACGGGAACAATAGAGCGATTTGAATTAGCGCAGCACGATCGCTGCGATCGCTTCATAATTCCCGAAAAACTCTACGGACGAGAACCCGAAGTTCAAACGCTATTAGAAGCCTTTGAAAGAGTCGCAGAAGGGAACTGTGAAATCGTTTTAGTAGCGGGATTTTCTGGGATTGGTAAAACCGCTGTCGTCAACGAAGTTCACAAGCCCATCGTCAGACAACGGGGCTACTTTATCAAAGGAAAATTCGACCAATTTAACCGCAATATTCCCTTGAGTGCTTTTGTCATCGCCTTTCGAGACTTAATGGGACAATTACTCGGAGAAAGCGATGCACAGTTGCAAGAGTGGAAAGGAAAAATCCTAGCAGCAGTGGGAGAAAGTGGGCAAGTTCTCATTGATGTGATTCCCGAACTCAAATGTATTATCGGGGCGCAACCTCCCGTGCCTGAACTTTCGGGAAATGCGGCTCAAAACCGCTTTAACCTCCTGTTTGAGAAGTTTATCGCCGTCTTCACAACTCAAGAGCATCCCTTAACTCTCTTTCTGGATGATTTGCAATGGGCAGATTCAGCCTCGTTAAATTTGTTGAAAGTGTTGATAGGAGAGAGTCGAACGGGATACTTGCTCCTGTTGGGAGCCTATCGAGATAATGAAGTGTTCCCAACTCATCCGTTGATGTTGTGTTTAGGAGAATTAGAGAAGCAACAGACAACGATTTCGACCATTACTTTAGCGTCCTTATCAGTGAGTCATATCAATCAATTGGTGGCGAAAACCCTCAGTTGTTCGGTGGAATTAGCTGCGCCTTTAACCGATTTAATCTATCAAAAGACGAAAGGCAATCCCTTCTTTACCACGCAATTTTTACAAGGATTGCATGAAGAGGGGTTGATTGCGTTCAATGATAGTTTGGGATATTGGGAATGCGATTTAGTGAAGGTACGAGAAGCTTGCCTGACTTCAGATGTAGTCGAATTTATGGCCGGACGGTTGCATAAGTTGCCAGAAGCCACGCAAAACATCCTCAAATTAGCCGCCTGCATCGGCAATCAATTTGACCTAGAGACCTTGGCGATTATCTGCGAAAAGCGATCGGAGGAAGTGGCTGCTAATTTGTGGAGTGCCTTGCGAGAAGGATTAGTTTTACCTCAGAGCGAAGCCTATAAGTTTTTTCAAGGATGGGAAAATGAGGAAAAGCAAATTGCTGATGTTGCTGTCGGTTATCGCTTCCTGCACGATCGCGTCCAACAAGCCGCCTATTCCTTGATTCCCGAAAATAAAAAAGTACGAACTCACTTCAATATTGGCCAGCTCTTACTCAAGACCATCGACCCGTCTCAACGGGAAGACTATGTCTTCGATATTGTCAGGCATTTTAATCTTAGTGTAGAGTTAATTGACGAACAAGCTCAACGATATGAACTGGCTGAATTAAACTTAATCGCTGGAAAAAAAGCTAAGTCTTGCACCGCAAATACGGCAGCCTTTGAGTACCTCAATATAGGCCTCAGTTTATTAGCAAATGATGCTTGGCAAGCCGAGTACGAACTGACGCTCAACTTGCATTTAGAAGCAACAGAAGCCAGTTATCTCAAGAGTGACTTTGAAAACATGGAGCGGTTAGGACAAATCGCGATCGATCGCGCCCGCACTCTCGTCGATCGGATTAAAGTTTACGAAACACAACTTCAGGCGTATTCAGTTCAGAACCGATTTATTGACGGTATTGACACAGGGTTACGATGCTTGAAGCTACTCGGAATAGATTTTCCCGATAATCCCGATCTGGCAGAAATTGGATCGTGGTTGGCACGAACTCAAGATGCTCTAGAACCATTTACCTCAGACGAATTACTCAATCGTTCTGAGATGAAGGAGCCACGAATACTATCAGCAATGCGGATTTTATCGCGCTTGATTCCGTTAAGTTATTTTGGTCGTCCGAGTTTATTTCCTCTCATTGCTTGTCAGGGAATACTGCTCTCATTAGAATATGGGAATACCATCGATACACCAGTATCCTACATCAACTATGCTTTGGTTTTATGCAATCCGGGTGTTGATAAGTTTCGGAAAGCTTACGAATATGGTAAAATCGCCCAGCAAATTATTGAGCAACAAAATAATACCCTCCGTCATGTTCTGGTATGTAATAACTTTTATGCTCATGTCTCGTTTTGGCGATCGCATTTTCGCGATGGTATATCCCCTCTAGGTGAAGCCTATCAAAAGGGCATAGAAGTTGGAGAGTTAGAGTATGCAACTTATGCACTAACTAACCGATTGCTCTTAGCTTATTGTTCCGGAATGGAACTCGATATCCTGAAATTGGATCTAGAGAAAGCGATTGATTTTTCTCGATCGATTCACTTTGAAGGGACAGGGATTTATACGGCTTGCATTTTACAGCTCGTTTTTAATTTAATTAGTAATGTAGACAATCCTTGTTCTTTGCAGGGGGATTTCTATGATGAACAAAGAGAAATTGAAAACTTCAAAAAGAGCAACAGTTTGGTAGGATTATCCGTTCACCATTTTAGTAAATTGCAACTGACTTATCTCTTTGGAAATATTGCAGAAGCTCAATATTTTGTTGCGGAAGCACAGACTTATTTAGATGCAGTTGGAGGCTATTTATTTTTACCCAATTTTGCCTTTTTAGGAGGTTTGACTTATCTGGCATCAGTGGAATTAGCAGAAGGTGTAGAGAAAGAAACCTATTGGCAATGCAGCGAACATTGGAGTACGCGTCTCAAAGCTTGGGCAGAAAATGCTCCCATGAACTACCAGCATAAATCGGATTTACTGGAGGCAGAACGGTATCGGCTTTTAGGAGAGCACTGGAGAGCGATGGAACTCTACGATCGCGCCATAGCCGGAGCCAAAGAAAATGGCTACATCCAAGAAGAAGCCCTAGCCAACGAACTCTTTGCTAAATTCTACCTCGACTGGGGCAAAGAAAACTATGCTGCCCTTCATATGCAAGAAGCCTACTATTGTTACGCCCGTTGGGGAGCAAAAGCTAAGACCAACCAACTCGAAACCAAATATCCCGAACTGCTTGCCTCGATTCTGCAACAGTCTCAGCTACAGTTATACAGCAGTCAAACTATCACGTCTAGCTTGACACAAACGACGAGTTTTAGCACCACCAGTGGCTTAATGCTTGACTGGACAACGGCGATGAAAGCGTCTCAGTTCCTATCGAGTGAAATCCACTTAGATAAGCTGGTCTCGGCCTTGATGAAAGCAGCCATGGAAAATGCCGGAGCAGATAGCGGAATTTTGCTACTGAAGCAACCGAAAAGTTGGCAGGTTGTCGCCCGATACTCGCAAGAAAATAGCAAATTTTATTCTCCGGAAATAACAGAAAAAGGCGCTCTGCCGACCAGCGTGATCAATAAAGTGAAACACACCAAAGAAGCAATTATCGTTAACAGTTGCCCTGACGATACTCAGTTTGCCGGCGATCTCTATCTACAACAAGAACAACCTCTAAGTTTTCTGTGCGCGCCCATCCTCAATCAAGGCAAGCTAATCGGTATTCTCTATTTGGAAAATCATCTAGCAGTGGGAGTTTTTACACAAAATCGCGTGGAATTGCTCAATATGCTCTGTTCCCAAGCGGCGATCTCTCTGGAAAATGCCCGCCTCTACGAACAGTCCCAAGACTATGCCCAGAAATTGGAACAATCCCTTGAAGAGCTGCAACAAGCGCAACTGCAACTGGTACAAAGCGAGAAAATGTCAGCTTTGGGAAATTTAGTCGCAGGAGTAGCCCACGAAATTAATAATCCCGTAGGATTTATTGCCGGAAACATAGACCCTGCTAGAGATTATGTGCAAGACTTGTTGGGATTAATTGACCTTTATCAGCAAGAATATCCAGAGCCAAAGGAAGCAATAGAAGAAGAAATAGAAGCGATAGATTTAGAGTTTCTCAGAGAAGACTTACCACAACTGATTTCTTCAATGCAAGAAGGAACGGATCGCATCCGTCACATTAGCACGTCTTTACGCACCTTCTCGCGCACAGATAAGGAGTATAAAGTGCCGTTTAACTTACATGAAGGTCTCGATAGCACATTGCTAATTCTCAAACATCGCCTGAAAGCTAACGAGGAGCGTCCGGCAATTGAAATTGTCAAAGACTATGGAGAGTTGCCAGAAGTGCAATGTTTTCCGGGGCAACTGAACCAAGTATTTATGAATTTGATGGCTAATGCCATTGATGCCTTAGATGAGGGCAACCAAGGATGCAGTTTTGACGAGATTGCTAATCAGATCAAGATTACCACCTCAGCAACGGTAGAAAAGGTGATTGTCACAATTGCCGATAATGGTACAGGGATGCCAGAAGAAGTGAGAGAACGGATCTTCGAGCAAGGATTTACAACTAAGGCAGTGGGTAAAGGTACGGGGTTAGGAATGGCGATCGCTCAATCAATTATCGCTCAAAAACATGGTGGTAAGATTACCTGTACGTCTCAATTGGGCAAAGGCACTCAGTTGGAGATCTCCATACCCATTGGGAACTAACCCGTCGATTCTAGAGTGTATACCATAGCCCAAAGATGAGATCGCGATCGCAGCTCAGTGGCGATCGCGATCAGACAATTGAAGCAAATACAATTATCTACCATTAGCATAAAAGAATAGCAAAAAAGCTCCAACCCAATGACCCCAACACTTCCCGGCTATCAAATTGGCTCAAAAATCTATGAAGGAGAGCGAACCCTAGTCTATCAAGGAACCCGCCTATCCGACTCCCTAAACGTCGTGATCAAATTATTACGCAACGCCTACCCCAGTTTTAGCGAACTGGTACAGTTCCGCAACCAGTATGCCATTTCTAAAAACCTGAACTCAACGGGCATTGTCGTACCCCTAAGCTTGGAGCGCTATGGCAATGGTTACGCCTTGATTATGGAAGATTTAGGAGCGATATCTCTAGACAAAGCCGTAGCAAAAGAGCAGTCCTTAGACCTAGGAAAATATTTAGATATCGCCATTCAACTTGCGGATACCCTACAAGAACTCGATTGCCAGCGAGTCATCCACAAAGATATTAAACCCGCAAATATTCTCATTCAACCCAAAACGCAACAGGTTAAATTAATTGATTTCAGCATAGCATCCCTACTCCCTCGTGAAGCCAAAGAAGTAAAAAACTTCAACGTTTTAGAAGGAACTTTAGCCTATATCGCTCCAGAACAAACCGGTCGAATGAATCGAGGCATCGACTACCGTAGCGACTTCTATTCTTTAGGAGTAACCTTATACCAACTGCTCACCGGAATCTTACCCTTTGCGAGTAACGATCCAATGGAGTTGGTACATTGCCATATTTCACAACAGCCCATACCGCCAGCAGACGTAATAAACAACTCATCAAATCTTGAAATCCCGTCCGTGGTTTCAGATATGGTAATGAAACTGATGGCTAAAAATGCAGAAGAGCGATACCAGAGTGCATTGGGATTAAAATTTGACCTAGAACACTGTCTCAAACAATGGCAAGAAACGAGGAAAATAGAACCCTTTGAGTTAGCCACACGGGACATAGCCGGACGCTTCCTGATTCCTGAAAAACTCTATGGACGAGAAACCGAAGTCGAGACCTTACTAGCCGCATTTGAGCGAGTCGCCCAATCTCCCCTCACAACCGACTCTTTACAACCCACTCCCCATGCTGAAATGATGCTAGTGGCTGGCTTTTCCGGCATCGGTAAAACCGCCGTCGTCAACGAAATTCACAAGCCAATCGTGCGAGAACGGGGCTATTTTATCAAAGGAAAATTTGACCAGTTTCAACGCAATATTCCCTTTAGTGCTTTAGTCATCGCCTTCCGGGATTTAATGGAGCAGTTATTAGCCGAATCAGATGCTCAGTTAGCTCAGTGGCAGACCAAGATTCTTGCTGCCTTAGGCGAAAATGGGCAAGTGATG
This sequence comes from Roseofilum reptotaenium CS-1145, assembly GCF_028330985.1. Taxonomy (NCBI): domain Bacteria; kingdom Bacillati; phylum Cyanobacteriota; class Cyanophyceae; order Desertifilales; family Desertifilaceae; genus Roseofilum; species Roseofilum reptotaenium. The sequence continues at coordinate 22,473 of NZ_JAQMUE010000071.1, forward strand.
ATTGACGTGATTCCTGAATTAGAGTCAATCATTGGACAACAGCCGCAAGTCGCCAAACTCTCCGGCAATGCGGCCCAAAATCGATTCAATCTCTTGTTTGAGAAATTCATTCAAGTGTTTGCCACCAAAGAGCATCCCTTAGTCCTTTTTATTGACGATCTCCAGTGGGCAGATTCAGCCTCTTTGAACTTAATGCAACTGCTCATGAGCCAAAGCGATACTGGTTATTGGTTCTTCTCGGAGCTTATCGGGATAACGAGGTATCACCCGCCCACCCCCTGATACTAACTCTAAAAGAATTGGGTAAATTGGGAGCGACGATTCATACGATAACCCTCGAACCTTTAATGAAAGCCGATCTCAATCGTTTGGTCGCAGACACCCTGAGCTGTACTCAAGAAATAGCTCAACCTTTAACGGAATTAGTTTATCAAAAAACCAAGGGAAATCCCTTTTTTGCTACTCAGTTTCTCAAGGGATTGCATGAAGATGGTTGGATTGTTTTCGATCGCGATCTCGGCTATTGGCACTGCGACTTGACAACAGTGCAGCAGTTGGCACTAACCGATGATGTCGTAGAGTTTATGGCCACTCGGCTGCATAAGTTACCGGAAGAAACCCAGGAGATTTTGAAGTTAGCTGCTTGCATTGGCAATCAGTTTGACTTAGAGACTTTGGCCATTGTCAGCGAACTCGAGCAGATTGAAGCGGCTGATTCTTTGTGGAAGGCGCTACAAGAGGGATTGGTTCTACCCCTAAGCCAGACCTATCAGTTTTTCCAACGCAATGAGGTGGAGGAAAAAGTACAAGTATCAGAAACATTAGTGAGCTACAAATTTTTACACGATCGCGTCCAACAGGCAGCCTATTCCTTAATTCCTCAAAATCAAAAACAGGTCACGCATCTCAATATTGGGCGCTCTTTGGTCAATAAAATCCCCAAAAATGAATGGGAAGAAAGGATTTTTGATTTCATCGACCACTTGAATTTAGGGGTCTCCTTAATAGATCGACAACCCGAACGGGAACAATTAATTCAGTTAAACTTGATGGCAGGATGTAAGGCTAAATCCACAACCGCCTATTCTGTGGCTCTTTCTTATTTAACTAGAGCGATCGAATTGCTCCCCGATCGCTGTTGGGATCTTCACTATGACTTGACCCTCAACATTTATGAAAATGCAGCAGAAGCGGCTTATCTGAGTCGTGAATTTGAACAACAACAAGAATTCACCCAAATCGTTCTCCATCGTTGCGATCGCATTCTCGATCGGATCAAAGTTTATCAAGTGGAGATTGAGAGTAAGATTGCTCAAATCCAAAAATTAGAAGCCATTCAATTAGGTTTAGACGTTCTGCAAAACTTAGGAATTGACTTCCCGGCAGAACCCACGCCCGAACTGATTCAGCAAGCCCTAACCGATACCCAATCACTTTTAGCTGATATCGACATTCAAACCTTAGCCGACTTGCCCCCCATGACCGATGAAAAAAGTTTGGCTGCTTTGAAAATCATGGTCAGTATTGTCCCAGCAATTGCCCAATCTTCTCCCGCCTATTTTCCCCTAATTACCTGTGAAGAAATTCGGTTATCAATTCAATATGGTGATTCCCCCTTCGCTAGTTGTGGTTATGCCGATTTTGCTCTAATCTTAAGTTTGGATGGTGGAGAGGTAGCGCCAGCGGCTCAGTTAGTCAAATTAGCCATTGAACAGACCAGAAAAAAACAAGCGATCGTCGCCAAAAGTAGCGTTTTATATAAAATTGCATCATTTATCATTCCCCGCCAGCGTCTGTTAACAGAAAGTCTGCCTTTACTACTGGAAGCCTATCGCAGTGCTTTGGAGAGTGGCAATCTGGCCTATGCGGGGTATTCTATTACAGAAGTTTGCCAGTATGCCTATTTAGGAGGTCGGACTTTACCAGACATTCAGGAACAATTGGTTATTTACGGTCATGCTCTCAATCAAATTAAACAAGACAACACCCGGCTATATAACCGATGCCTACTACGGCTATGCCCGCTGGGGCGCGAAAGCCAAAACCGATCAACTTGAAGAAAAATACCCCCAACTACTTGTCTCCATTCTGCAACAGCCTCGCTTGGAATTACAGAGCGGTGAAACCGCGATCGCAACTCATACTTTGCCTCCAACAGGCAGTTCAAGTACCAGCACAATTAGCTCAATCCTCGATTGGGCAACGGCGATGAAAGCCTCCCAGTGCCTATCGAGTGAAATGCACCTGGACAAACTGGTCTCAACCTTAATGAAAGCAGCCATAGAAAATGCCGGAGCTGATGGCGGCATTCTGCTCTTGCAGCAACCAGAAGGTTGGCAGGTTGTCGCTCGATACTCCCAAGAAGGTGGGGATTTGTCTTCGACCAAGGTATCGACTGAACCCTCTATTCCCACTAGTGTGATTAATAAAGTTAAACGCAGTCAAGAAGCAATTATTATTAACGATTTCCCTGACGATGCCCAGTTTGCCGGCGATCCCTATCTACTACAAGAACAACCCCTGAGTTTCCTGTGTGCGCCTATCCTCAATCAAGGCAAGCTGATTGGTATTCTGTATTTGGAAAACCATCTCGCCGTAGGAGTGTTTACGCGCGAGCGGATGGAACTGCTCAATATGCTTTGTTCCCAAGCGGCTATCTCGATGGAAAATTCCCGTCTCTACGAACAGTCCCAAGACTATGCCCAGAAATTGGAACAATCCCTTGAAGAGCTACAACAAGCCCAACTGCAACTGGTACAAAGTGAAAAAATGTCAGCTTTGGGCAATCTAGTGGCAGGAGTAGCCCACGAAATTAATAATCCCGTGGGATTTATTTCTGGAAATATAAACCCAGCGCGAGATTATGTGCAAGACTTGTTGGGATTAATAGACCTGTATCAGCAAGAATATCCCGAGCCAAGTGAAGCCATAGAAGAGGAAATCGAAGCAATGGACTTGGAGTTTGTACGCTCGGATTTACTGGAATTGATTTCTTCCATGCGATCGGGAACTAATCGTATCCGCCATATCAGCAATTCTTTACGAACCTTTTCGCGCACAGATAAGGAGTATAAAGTCCCGTTTAACCTGCATGAAGGTCTCGATAGCACATTGCTGATTCTCAAGCATCGCCTGAAAGCTAACGAGGAGCGTCCAGCGATTGAAATTATCAAAGAGTATGGAGAATTGCCACAAGTGCAATGTTTTCCGGGACAACTCAACCAAGTGTTTATGAATTTGATTGCCAATGCTATTGATGCGTTGGAATCAGCAAATGAAGGATGCAGTTTTGACGAGATTGCCAATCAGATTAAGATTACCACTTCAGCAACAACCCAAGAGGTCACCATTCGGATTGCCGATAATGGTATGGGGATGCCAGAAGAAGTGAGAGAACGGATCTTCGAGCAAGGATTTACGACTAAAGCGGTGGGTAAAGGTACGGGTTTGGGAATGGCGATCGCTCAATCAATTATCGCTCAAAAACATGGTGGTAAGATTACCTGTACGTCTCAATTGGGCAAAGGCACTCAGTTGGAGATCTCCATACCCATTGGGAACTAACCCGTTGATTCTAGAGTG
>NZ_JAQMUE010000072.1 GCF_028330985.1 Roseofilum reptotaenium CS-1145
TCTGGGCCCTCTTTTGCTTGATGGTAGGCTACGCCCAGGGACTCTCTACTCTGGTGGGGGACTATCTTAAGGAGTCGGGGCATTGCTTTGCTTGGACACTCTTCATTTATATCGTAACTTATTCATCGGACTTGATATGATTCCACCAACGACCCCTTGATCGTTTTCTCTGCGATCGCGGGAAGAAAACTAGATTTGGTATGATGAGGGCTGACCCCTTAAAGAGTGTGCAATCGCCCCATGACCCTAACGTTGACCAATACCCTCACGCGCAGTAAACAACCCTTCGAGTCCCTAGAACCAGGGAAAGTACGGATTTATTGTTGTGGAGTCACCGTTTATGACTACTGTCATCTCGGTCATGCACGGTCTTACATTGCTTGGGATACCCTGCGGCGCTATTTGCAATGGCGAGGCTATCAAGTGCGCTACGTACAGAATTTTACCGATATTGACGATAAGATTCTCAAACGTGCTAGAGAAACTGGGTCAACAATGGAAGTAGTAGCCGAAACCTATACTCGAACCTATTTTGAAGATATGGCTCGTCTCAATGTCCTGGAAGCTGATGACTATCCCAGGGCAACCCATACCTTAAATGGTATTTTACGCCTTATCCATGAATTGGAAGCCAAAGGATATGCCTATGCTTCTGACGGTGATGTGTATTACCAAGTACGTCAGTTTCAAGATTATGGGAAGCTCTCCGGGCGCAAGTTGGAGGAGATGCAAGCAGGAGCATCGGGGAGAGTAGGAGAAAGTTCGGAAGACTCTAAGAAAAAAGACCCCTTTGACTTTGCCTTGTGGAAAGGAGCAAAACCCGACGAACCGAGTTGGGAGTCTCCCTGGGGAAAAGGTCGCCCCGGATGGCATATTGAATGCTCCGCTATGGTGAGGGAGTGTTTGGGAGAGACTATTGATATTCACTGTGGTGGCGCGGATCTGGTGTTTCCTCACCATGAGAATGAGGTGGCGCAGTCAGAGGCAGTTACGGGTCAACCCTTGGCCCGGTATTGGTTACACAATGGCTTTGTGACGGTGAATGGGGAGAAAATGTCCAAATCTTTGGGTAATTTTACAACGATTCGGGATTTGCTGGACTCTGAAAATGGCCCGGAACCGATGGCGCTACGGTTATTTGTTGTTCAGGCCCAATATCGCAAACCGATTGATTTTACTCCAGAGGCGATCGCCTCTGCACAGCGCTCTTGGAATACCCTCAAAGAAGGGTTATCTTTTGGTTACAAACATGGGGCAGCGTGGGGATGGGACTTGCAGGCGAAATCTGAGGATCTCAACCCGGAAAGTGTGGCAAATTTCAATAGTGCGATGGATGATGACCTGAATACATCAGGCGGATTAGCCGTATTATTTGAATTAGCCAAAGGATTGAACCGTGAAAACAATCGTTTGATTCATGAAGGTAAAACAGAGGTCGATCCAGAGCAGTTATATCAACAATGGCAAACCTTAGTTACTCTCTCTCAAGTGTTGGGGTTAGAAGTGGAAGCCGAGACAGCACCTGAGTCTCCAGGAGCGCAATTGAGCGATCGCGAGATTGAAGAGGCGATCGCCGCTCGTCAAGCTGCCCGCAAAGCCAAAAACTTTGCCGAAGCGGATCGCATTCGCGATAACTTACAAAGCCAAGGTATTACGCTTATCGATCAACCCGGTGGCATCACCCAATGGCATCACAATTAACGCCCTAAAGAGGGAAAATTGGGTTTTTCCGATTTCCGATTTCCGATTCCCTCTTTCTTTTTCCCTTTTCCTTATTCCTTCTTCCTTTTTATGCACGAACAACGGATTGCTTTTTCCCTATCCACGTTCCTATTAACCTTACTCTCGGTTTTGTTAATTGTCTTATTTTGGCAATTACGGGGACTCGTGCTTTTGTTAATGATTTCGATTGTGCTGGCCGCTTCTATTGCTCCCTTAGTAGATGCGGCTGAACATTTACGAATTCCCCGATGGTTAGGTGTAATTTTAGTTTATCTTACCCTGCTTTTTGGATTAACGGGTCTGGGCTTATTAATCGGCCCAACTGTCTTTCAGCAAATTGAGCGTTTGTTGCAAAAACTCCCCTCCTATGCTGATGTTCTCTTACAATTAACAGAAGATTCACTCAACAATTGGACCAATACGCCTCCCGAACTCCTTGAACTTGTAGATTTTCAACAAATCACCAGTTGGCTGATCCGCTCAAGTCAACAATTGGTACTGCGATCCTATAGCATTACGCGGGGCATTATTGGAGGAGTCTTTAGCTTAATTTTATCTCTCTTTATTTCTGGTTATATGGTCGCCGATAGCCAAACCTTAATTAACAGTTTGGTGCGCCTACTTCCTGAACCTTGGGACACCAAAATTGCGTCCCAAATTCCCACGATTAGCTACCGTATGGGTAGCTATATTCGCGGTCGGTTAGTCGTTTCTTTTATCCTAAGCATTGTCACTACTCTAGGCTTAGGTATCCTGGGATTACGGGAATTTTCCCTCGGTTTAGGAGCGATCGCCGGAGTCACCAACCTAATCCCCTTTATCGGCCCGGTTTTAGGCGCTATCCCTGCCCTTGTAGTGGCGATCGCTTCCGGAGGCTGGACCTTCTTATGGGTGTTATTATTTTTTGTAATTATTCAAAATCTAGAAACCTATATTCTCGATCCTTTCCTGGTTGGCTCATCAGTAGGCGTTCATCCTCTCTATCAATTACTCGCCGTCCTTGGCGGAACTCAAGTCTTAGGAATTATTGGAGCCTTAATCGTGCCCCCTTGGGTGGCAGGGGGAGCAACCCTCTTGGAAAATCTTTATATTCAACCTAAACTAGAAGCCGAAAAACAAACTCACATGAGTTCTCAGGCGACAGAAGACTTGGGGGAGACATAAACAGTATTGGTGCGATGAAATAACGTGGGGTAAGGAGAATAATAAACCGCCGAAATTTCAGGACTGATCTTCACTTTTCCTTTGATCACCGATCGTAATAACCGATTCATCGATCGCTCATCTTCTTCCGTTAAGTGTTCATCTAAGGTCGCAGCCATAAGACCATAGCGATCAGCCAGAGTTAACACCCCCGTTTCTCGTGCAGAAACTAAAATTTCGGAGATCGCTCCAGGTAGGATTTGGTGTTTTATTAACATAATCAGTCCATACACGAGTCATCTTCACTTTACTATCAACGATATCTAGCATTTTAACTGTGATTGATATCGCTCTTCTCAAGTGATTTAGATCGCTCTGAGTGCCTCAAAATTCACCCCAAAATCATCAATTTATCCGTGTGATTTTGTGCTTTAATTATCTCGATTTGGATCTAAACCCCTAATCTTTGGTAAGGTTAAGAAGAATAATTCCGTGTTGGAGTAAGTCACCGATGAGTGAAAATCTACCCAATTTTTTCACCTCCCAGGAGGAAGAAGTAATTACCGATGATATCCCAGAAGCTTTACGGGATACTCCTGTACCGGTGGCTGAGGTGCAAGAAACTGCATCATCGGGTTCTGGGCGCGGAATGTGGATCGGATTTGCAGGAGTGGCGATCGCTCTCAGCACCGGTATTTTCATTTTCAGTAGTAATTTCCTTACCCCAAACACTGCCTCAGAGTCTAGAGTTCCCCTATCCTCAGCCACAGAAACCAACGAGTTGGGTGAAGATGGAGCGGAAGAAGCTGAAACCCCAACAACGTCCGATCGGGGGAACTTACTCGGTCATTTGGCTTATGAAGAAGCCCCAGTCGATGATTTAATGGCGATTACCGCTGATGGTAGTTTACGATTACGAAAAATGGCGGCGATTAAGTTCCAACAGATGGTGAATGCAGCCCAAAGAGATGGAGTGGTGTTGGTTCCTTTGTCTGCCTTTCGTAGCTTAAACGATCAGGAGTATTTATTTTTTGACGTTAAAGCTCAACGGGGACAAGTCGCGACTCAACGGGCAGAAGTGAGCGCTCCTCCAGGTTATAGTGAGCATCATACTGGGTATGCCATCGATATTGGGGATGGCTATGTACCGGCAGTTGATTTTTCTCCAGAGTTTGAGAATACTTCTGCTTTTAAGTGGTTAGAAGAAAATGCCGCTTATTATAGTTTTGAGTTGTCCTTTCCCCCGAATAATCCTCAAGGCATTAGCTATGAACCCTGGCACTGGCGTTTTGTTGGCGATCGCCATAGTTTGGAGACGTTTTATAAGGCCCGAGAGGAGTTCCAGACTGACGAAGCATCAGAGGAATGAGGGGAAATTATTCGTTATCGAGAGAAATTCATGAATCAACTGAGCTTAAATTTGATCGCGATCGCCGTTTTTACCCTGACCCTGTCGAGTCTATTGGGGCCTATAATCCATTTAAATCCAGCAATTCCAGCAATCATAGCTTTTGGAATTTTGGGATTTATGGCGATCGATAGCCTTCAATGGCAAGGCCAAGGCAGTAATCTAGGGTTAGGCTTAATTGCCAGTTTATCGCCTGCATATCGCGATCGCCTCTTACACCACGAAGCCGGTCATTTTCTCGTTGCCTCTCTCCTAGATATTCCCATCACTGGCTATACCCTCAACCCCTGGGAAGCCCTGAAAGCGGGGCAACGGGGACAAGCGGGCGTAAGTTTCGATCAAGAAGCCATAACAGAACAACTCAAATCGACAGCCCTCACCCAGCAATGGATTGACCGCTATTGTCTCCTGTTGATGGCAGGCGTTGCAGCCGAAGAACTCGTTCATGGTAATGCTGAAGGGGGAGCCGATGACCGACAAAACCTCAACATGCTCCTGAAACTCTATTCCCCTGGAACTGTTGATTTTACCCCTAAGCAAAAATGGGCCAAATTACAAGCCCGAACCTTAATTGAAAATCAGTGGGATGCCTATCAAGCCTTAGTTGTCGCCATGGGTCAACGTTTATCTGTTCCTGAATGTCAAGACCAAATTAAACAACAGGCTTGTATAACCTCAACGGATCTAGCTCCAATTGATATCTGCTGCCCATAATAGATGGACGATGGAGCCTCAGATCTCCCTAAATTCACTAAAACGATCCCATTTTCCGCGTCTTCCTTTCCCCATGTCCTCCTCATTTTCCCCTCCTCCCCTCTGGCGATCGCTTCTAGAGCAAGCCTTAAAGGATCACCGAGATCGTTCAGAATCCCGTTACTTTCAACTGGCTACTGTTCGCCCCAACGGGAAACCCGCCAATCGGAATGTTGTATTTCGAGGATTTCTCGACTCCACCCATCAACTCCAAATCGTCACTGATAACCGCAGCGATAAAATACATCAATTGCATCGCAGTCCTTGGGCAGAAATCTGTTGGTATTTCAGCCTCACACGCCAGCAATTTAGACTTTCAGCCCAAACCACTTGTATTGATGAAAATACTGATCATTCTTTTCTACTATCAAAAAGAATTCAAGTTTGGCAACAGCTCTCGGATGCCACTCGACAACAATTTACCTGGCCCGCTTGTGGAACAGACCGAGACAAAAACGGTTTTCCAGGAACTTATCCCAATCCTGATACTCCCTTACCTAATTTTGTCTTAGTCCTATTCCAGCCCATTGAGGTCGATCTCGTTGATTTACGAGAGTCTCCCCCACAAAGGATACACTATCAGTTGCAACCCAATGGTGATTGGAGTGAGCGACCCCTTAATCCTTAAGCGATCGCTCATGACTCCTTGCTTCAAATCCCCGATCCATCTAAAAACTCTTCAAGCGCTCGATCTTTCAGGGCACAACTACTGTAATTAGAGCGATGGGATGGGGATTCTAATTCTTCCTCCTGCAAAGCAGACTGATTCCAGGAATCCCAACTCGCTGAACTAATACATTGACCCTCTAGACTAATGCCCTTACTTTCCTGAAGCAAACGCACCTGTTCTTCTAATTGCTCAATTCGGTCTACCAAAGTCCGAATCATCTCCGCTTCCGCATCTGGTAGTCGTCCATGCTCTAGGGGATTAACACGAACTCCAGAACGATAAACAATGCGTCCCGGAATACCGACCACCGTACAATCTGAAGGCACATCCCGCAAGACCACCGATCCCGCACCGATGCGGACATTATTGCCAATTAACAGATTACCGAGAACCTTAGCTCCCGCACCTACCACTACATTTTCGCCCAGGGTAGGATGGCGTTTACCACTTTCCTTACCCGTTCCGCCTAGAGTTACCCCTTGATAGATTAGGGTATAGTCTCCGACAATCGCCGTCTCACCAATCACCACACCCATACCATGGTCAATAAAGACTCCTTTACCAATGGTCGCTCCTGGGTGGATTTCAATACCCGTAAACCAACGAGCCAGATGGGAAATCAGCCGGGGAATAAACGGAAGTCCTAGGACATGGAGCCAATGGGCCAAGCGATAAAACAGTAGCGCTTGTAGTCCAGGGTAGCAAAACAAGACTTCCAGCCAATTTCGGGCAGCGGGATCGCGATCGAAGATGATACGGAAGTCAGCAACAAGATTACTTAGCACGATTGAAAGTATCCAACGCTTCATCAAACAGATCACTGTAGATCTTAACGTTTAGTGGCCAGTTTACCCAAGTGATTGGCGTTAAGTTAAAGTGAAATCGAGTCATCTTTTCCTAAACCTAAAAGCGATCGATGCCTATCCTGATTTTGCTCATCGTCTTAATTGCCGGATACTTCGGCAGTGAACTCATCGCACTAGAAGCCATCAGTCTTCTGAAAAGCCTCTCTCTTTCTCCTTGGCTACTGATAACCCTCATCGTCTCCTTATTCATCTGGTGTTTCGGAGACTAGCTGAGATATTGCACTACACTCGGTCAGCCCTAATTTCAAGCGTGCTGCTCTAGTAGTATTTGATCAACTTCAAACAATTGCGTCGATCCTCTGTATGGGTATAGCTGAGGCAATCGGCAATATCGGACATCATAAACCAACCCCGTCCCCCTTCCTGATCAGGGGTTGGGCGAGGTTGGGTTCTGAGCCATTGCTCAATATCAAACCCTTGGCCATAATCCCAAATCGATATGGTGATTGAATCAGCAGCTAAGATCACTTCAATATCAATAGTCGTATCTTTAGCCAAATGATGATGGGCATGTCGAACAGCATTGGTTAATCCTTCATAAAATGCAGTTTGACACTCAATCCAGGTGTCTTTAGGAATGGGTAGGGAGGGAGGCTTAAGCTCTTCAAACCAGGCCAAGGCATGGGATAAAGCCTGGCCATTAGAATGAACTTGCAGATAAGCTCTATGGGGCAATTTCAATGGTATAACCCTTAAATCAGGCAATCAGCACAGGTGAAGAAGCATTCAAACCCTTGAACCCGCCAACCCAAAGGCTATGATTTCATCATAACCATGGGTTTGGAATCGGTAAGATAGAGACGGACACTAAATCGAGGGTCACGCTTCTTACTCAATTGTGGGTTTGGTGCTTCTGTTTTTGACATTCCCCGGCCATTCGATGCGGGGATTCTTGGTTCAACGAGTCCACTTAGACTAAATCCCTTGCGAAATTCAATCCAGAGGTAGGTCTCTCCTCAAGCGTTACTTTCCGAGTGCCCCTCGGTAGTTGGATTATTCCAAAATTGGTTTTTATTTCAATCCTGTGTTGTCTAGCCCCTTTGAAGATTTTACCTATTCCTAGGGGAAAACTAGAACAATGGAATAGAACCCCATATCTTCAATTGCCAAGGTACAGATTGCCGTTAGGCATTTAGGTTTTTATACAGGTTAATTACCATTCCTGTGAATCCCATTGTACCATAAGGGCAGGTTAAAACCTGCCCGCTCGCCTTCATCCCCGGAATGAATTCACGGGGTTTTCAGCATATCTCTTATAAGCGATCAAATAGGCTATCAAAGCGATCTCACTTTTGTCAGATTTTCCAGCTCCCAGTCTGATGACATTTAAATCATGTACAAAGTTTTGATTATAGAGGATGACCCTTTGTTTCGGTTAGTGTTGACCAAAGCACTGAAGAATCAAGGGTATGATGTGACCGTTGCCACGAATGGTGAAGACGGCTTAGAACAAGCAGCCAGTCTGCGCCCTGGATTGATTTTGTGCGATTGGATGATGCCCCGCATGGATGGATTGGAAGTTTGTCGCCGCATTAAGGCTAATCCTGATTTAACAACGACGTTTTTTGTGCTGCTGACGGCCCGTGAGGGAGTGGAAGACCGGGTTCAGGGTCTCGATAACGGGGCAGATGATTTTTTGTCTAAACCCATTGAGGTGAATGAGTTACGGGCGAAGGTGCGGGCAGGTTTGCGACTGCACCAACTCAGTCAAGATTTACAAACAGCTAAACAGAGACTTGAAGAAGAGTTGACAGAAGCAGCAGATTATGTTAAATCACTTCTTCCCGGCCCTTTGCACGAGTCTGTTTCGATTGATTCGAGGTTTATTCCTTCTCGTCAATTGGGAGGGGACTGTTTTGATTATTATTGGCTCAATGAAAATCAGCTCGTGATTTATGTGGTGGATGCGGCGGGTCATGGTGTGGGCAGTGCCCTGTTATCGGTTTCTGTCTTGAATTTATTGCGCTCTCAATCTCTCTCTGGGGTTGATTTTTCTCAACCCCATCAGGTGCTAATGGGTCTGAATGATACATTTCAGATGGAAACTCAAGGCGATCGCTACTTTACGATTTGGTATGGGGTTTATCACCGAAAGGAACAGTCTCTGGTCTATGCCAGCTCCGGTCATCCTCCCGCTATCCTCTTATCTCCTAGACCCAAGCAGGATATAGAAGTTCAACATCTGAAGACACCCGGTTTCCCCATTGGTATGTTTCCTGGAGTAGAGTATAAGGTACATCAGTGTCATATCGAACCCCAGAGTACCCTCTATGTGTTTAGTGATGGGGTCTATGAAATTCATCAGACCGATGGCACACTCTGGGGACTTGAGGCGTTTAGTGAGTTTTTGGTCACCCATCAACACCTCTGCTCTGAATTGTTAGATCATTTACTCCATTGCATTTATACATTAAATTCCAATACCATCTTGAATGATGACTTATCGTTACTTCAGATTAAGTTTCATTAACGGCGAGGCACTCATGAATTCTGCAACTTATTCTCGCACTCCTCACGGCTAGAATAGACCTCAAATACCCGATCCATGCTGGTGAGTTCAAAGAGCATCCTTACTTGCTCATTAATGGAGCAGATCAAGAGTTTACCCCCCGCAGAGCGTACAGTTTTTAAAGCCGCTACTAGGGCCCCTAGACCAGAACTATCAATAAAGGTTACCTCTTTGAGGTCAATCACGATCGCGTCAGCACCCGATTTGACTAATGCGCTGACTTCATCTCTAAACTGACCTGCTTTGGTACTATCTAAAATGCCGGAGGGTTGAATGTGTTTAACAGTTTGACTCATAGCTCTGGTTGACAGAAGTTGCTAAGTTGGTTAACGATCCCGATTTATTGGATTTAGTTCAATAGGATACTATAATTTTCGATTCGGGTTAATCTGATTCTATCCGGATTAACGAAGAACTCAAAGGGGTGCTAAGATCCTGGATATTTGTGTGTTTAAGGCAATCTCTGCAATCATTGTGGGATTGTCCTTAGAGTCAAACCAAGGTATTTTGAGGGGAGTAGGGTAAAGGAATGACGTAGGTTGCTCCTCAAAACCCAAGCGATCTCTGACCAAAATAGGATCGCAATTATAGCTAAATGATTATGGGAAATCAATGCATCTATAACAATATAGAGAGATCGCCATTAAAGAGAATGATTCTAACTACAGTTGGCACTGAACCCTATCCCTTTAATCGTTTGATGAGTTGGTTGCAGGTTCTGGTGAACCGAGAATTGATTCAGGAAGAACTCATTGTACAATACGGCAGTTGTAGCGTTTGGCCTGAAAGCAAAGACTGTTTTGCTGATATTCCAGAGACTGAATTAATCCAGTTGGGTAAAGATGCTCGTCTGATCATTGGGCACTGTGACCCTCATTGGCTCAAGTGCTTCGATAAAACGGCTAACCCTTATATTTTAGTTCCCCGTGCCCAATGCTATAAAGAGCATATTGACGATCGCCAAATTGAGTTGGCCAGTAATCTAGCATTGGCAGGAGTTCCCATTGCTTGGTCTCCAGGAGACCTAGTACGGTTTCTTCATTCTCCTCGAAGGATTTCTCGGTCTACCCTAATGACAGTCGCCAATGAAACGGTGAAACGCTCTCTAAAAAAGGGCCGTTGACTCAGCCCTCTGATTTTCACCATAGGGTATTTTTTCTGTTTTGACAGAATAGAACTGCAATAGACTCCCCTTGAGGTGTTTATGAACAATCCAGTTAATCCCCCTGAGTTTGCCATGACTTCTTTTGGGGCTTGTTGTTTGGTTCAATTATCCAAAAATTTTACCGTGACCCAAGCGGTGGCGTTTAAAGACTATTTTAAGCAGGTCTGCGATCGGCAATCGGGTCTCGAGCGGGTGATTTTGGATTTAGGACAAACTACATTTATTGATAGTAGTGGTATTGGCGCTTTAGTGGGCTGTTTGAAAATAGCTCGTGCCCAGCAGATCGAGTTGATTATTTGGAGTCTTCATCCTCAAGTGAAGATGGCTTTTGAATTAACGGGACTTACGGAGGCCTTTACCATTGATCTGGGTACAGATGCCCTGTTAACACCAGTCACTGAGATTCCTCAGAGTGCCCCAAAGATTCATCCTTCGGTACGATCTCCCTTCAAGCGGTTATTAGATATTATCGGTAGTTTGGTGGGCTTAGGGATTACGGCACTTCTATTTCTCCCGATTGCGATCGCCATTCAAATTGACGATCCTGGGCCCATATTTTTCGGTCAAATTCGCTGCGGCTGGATGGGGAAACGCTTTAGAATTTGGAAGTTTCGATCTATGGTGGCGAATGCTGAAGCCCTGAAGCATCAAGTTAAAAATGAAGCAGAAGGAGCCTTTTTTAAAAATAAGGACGATCCGAGAGTTACCCGTGTAGGGAAATTCTTACGTCGCACGAGTCTAGATGAACTACCCCAGTTTTGGAATGTTTTAAGGGGAGAAATGAGTCTCGTGGGAACTCGTCCCCCTACAGCAGATGAAATTGAGCGCTATGAGATTCCTAAATGGCAACGGCTTGATGTGAAACCAGGTATGACTGGAGAATGGCAGGTGAATGGGCGATCGTCTATCCGAGACTTTGAAACCGTCATTCAAATGGATTTGCGCTATCAAGAAAACTGGAGTTTATTGCATGATATTAAACTCATTTTGAAGACTATTGTGGTCTTATTTCAAAAAAATGCGGGAGCGATGTAGAACTCACAAACCCCCAGCTAATAATGATTAATCGTTAATGATTAATGAGGCATCTATCCACCAGCAGCAAAGGTAAACATTACCAGAGCAGATAAAAGAATTCCAGGACTGAGCAATAAAATCAACGTCAGTAAATCATGAACCGTCATACCCAATGGCTCTCCTAAAGTAAACACTACATTTTGTTAGGGTATCCCATTCCTTCCAAAAAGCAACCCCAGAATGAAAATTCTTAATCCTCGCTTAAGCTCATCGGTCAGTGTTACGCTGGAGAAGCATCTGTACCAATAAGGAGCAAGAAAACGGTTTATCCTAGTCCTTTAGCTCGTCTGATCGAGCAATTCCAACGGTTACCTGGTGTTGGACCAAAAACGGCGCAACGTCTGGCTCTTCATACGATAAAGCGGCCAGAAGCAGAAATCAAAGCTCTCGCACAGGCTCTACTGGATGCTAAACAACAAGTGGGGTTGTGTCAGAAGTGTTATCATCTTTCCGCCGATCCTTTATGTAGTATTTGTCGTAATCAAAATCGCGATCGCCAGATCTTGTGCGTAGTCGTAGACTCGCGAGATGTGATTGCTCTGGAAAAAACCAGAGAATACCGAGGACTCTATCATGTTCTCGGCGGTGTAATTTCCCCCATGGATGGAATTGGCCCAGAACAACTGACGATTCAATCACTGGTGCAACGAGTGAGCCAAGAAAACATCCAAGAAGTGATTCTAGCGATTAGTCCTAGTGTGGAAGGAGAAACCACTACCCTCTATATCGGTCAACTCCTGAAACCCTTTACACGGGTGACCCGCATCGCCTTTGGATTGCCCATGGGAGGAGATCTAGAATACGCTGATGAAGTCACCCTCGCTCGTGCCTTAGAAGGTCGCCGAGAACTCGATTAAAACCCAATTATTTCAGTTTTTGCTTAACAAAGTTGAAAATTTTCACGACCTGTTGTTTCAAAGGTTCAATTTGAGCAACTTGTTTCTTCAGTGCGTTAATTTCAGCTTGCATTTTCTCAATTTGCTCTTTTAGGGCGGCAACTTCGGCCCCCGATGCTCCGGCTGACGGTGCAGCACCTGTAGGAGTCGATCCTGTATTACCAGCCGTTGTGTCTCCTCCCCCTAGAGCAGGTCGAGGCTTTTTGGCTTTAGCCATAGCTGACTTAATCGCAGCAATCAAATCTTTTTGTTCAAACGGCTTGGGGATAAATTCCCAAAATTCAAAGGGTTCTTTAATTTTTTCGGTAACCTCTTCCTTACGTCCTGACATTAAGACCAGAGGAATTTTACGCAAATCGCTATTACCCTGAATTTGCTGAAAAACCTCAAATCCGCTGACTTTGGGTAAGAGGAAATCGAGCATAATCAAGTTAGGGTGTTCTTGGCGGATCAAATTGAGTCCTTCTTCACCATCTTTGGCTTCAACGACTTCAAAGTTACCTTTTGGTAACATATCCTTAACTCGCGCTCTGATGACACGACTATCATCAATGACTAGAATTTTATGTCCCACAATGAACTCCTTGAAAAGGTGACGATTGAATAGCAATCCTGAGTTGAGCAGGGGGGCGAACGGTGGTGTTCAGAGGTCTAGGTCAATCCAGAAGAGGAATGGGGTGAGGTCACGCCCATGATGATGATTAGAAGATCATCAAGGCAATTCCTCTCTTTTTTGCTCTATCTATCAATAATAATAGAATTCTGACCCTAATCACTGGAGTCGTTTGAGAACCCTATTGATCGTTAACCATGAATTCTAATCCATCTGATGTATCGGTTACACTTGCTGCTGTTTCGGCTGCTACCCAGAAGAGAGAGAGATCGCCTTTAGCCACCCTTCCCCCTTGGCTACGGCGCTCTATTGGTAAAGCGAGCGAGCTGTCTACGGTACAAAAAATTATCAAGCAACGCCAAATTTATACTATTTGTGAGGAAGGGCGATGTCCGAATCGGGCTGAGTGCTATAGCCAAAAAACGGCAACTTTTTTACTCATGGGACCGACTTGTACCCGTGCTTGTGCCTTTTGTCAGGTGGATAAGGGACATGCTCCCATGCCCCTCGATCCAGAGGAACCGGATAAAATCGCAGAATCGGTACAGCTCTTGGGCTTAAAGTATGTGGTGTTAACATCGGTTGCTCGCGACGATCTCCCCGATCAGGGGGCTGGATGGTTTGTGAAGACTATGGAGCGAGTGCGCGAAGTGAATCCAGGAACGGAAATTGAGGTGTTAACGCCTGATTTTCGGGGACAACGGGATTTAGTTGTTCAGGTGGCTGAGGCGAATCCGGCTTGTTATAACCATAATATTGAAACCGTCAGACGTTTACAGCGTCCCGTGCGCCGAGGAGCGAAGTACGAGCGTTCTTTGGATGTGCTGCGCTGGGTAAAAGAGGTGAATCCTAATATTCCCACGAAATCGGGGTTAATGTTGGGCCATGGGGAAACTGAGGCGGAAATTGTGGAGACATTGGAGGATTTACGGGGGATTAATTGCGATCGCCTAACTCTGGGTCAATACATGCGCCCGTCCTTAGATCATCTCCCCGTGCAACGCTATTGGCATCCTGATGAATTTGAGAAATTAGGCGAAATTGCCCGCAATATGGGCTTTAATCATGTGCGTTCTGGCCCCTTGGTTCGTAGTTCCTACCATGCGGGGCAAGAGTCTTAGCTGGGAAGGTGTAGGATGGGAAGGGAGAGGATATAAACCACGGAGGCACGGAGGGCACAGAGATGGAAGGTGGTGATTTGAATAAGATATCGGGGGAGGTGATTGGGGGAGCAATTGAGGTGCATCGAGAGTTGGGGCCGGGTTTGTTGGAGTCTGCCTATGAAAATTGCTTAAGGTATGAATTGCAGCAGCGAGGATTACGAGTTGAGCAGCAGGTCGCCCAGTCTGTTTTCTATAAGGGATTACAGTTGGAGTGTGGTTATCGTTTAGATTTACTGGTTGAAAATCAAGTGATTGTGGAGCTAAAAGCTGTTGAAGCTATCCTACCGATTCATCAAGCCCAACTTCTGACCTACCTCAAACTCCGTCAACTCCGCCTAGGATTGCTCATCAACTTCAACGTTCCCATTCTTAAAAACGGCATCAAACGCCTGATCAATGGCTAATCCAAAACCCAGTGTACTCTGTGCCTCCGTGGTTTTATGTATAACCTAGGGACAAAAAAGAAGGGAGAACATCACATTCTCCCTTCTTTTGTTCACCCTTTAAGCGCTTGCGTAGCATTTGGGTTTGTTTTTTCAGTTGTCGCTGGCGGGCCGATCCGCCTTTTCCTTTATCATTTCTCCCTTTACGGCGGGGAGATTCCCATCGCTTGAGCCTCATAAACCCTCCGTTCAGTGGTCTGACTTTTTTTCAGTCTTTCCGTATCTTAGCACAGTTGAAAGAAAGGCAGAGAGCTTCTCGCCCCATTCCCCTATCCTCCGCTCACGGGAGGAATTAAGACGACTTCATCGCCAGATTCTAGGATTCGATCGCCCTCTACAAACTGTAAATTAATCCCAAACCGGGTTAGGGGTTGCCATGGGGCTAGTTGGGGATATTCAGTAATCATACGATCGAGTACAACAGAAACGGGGGTATGGGGGGGAAATTCCCAGGCCAGTTCAGGTACACCATAGGCTTCTTGATAAACGGCAAAGAGCTTAATGGTGATCGGAATAGGAGATGTAGCCATAATTGCTAAACGACACTTAAAGACATTAATTGATCGCTCATTTCAAAGTTAGGAGTGACAGTTTGAATATCATCTAAGTCTTCGAGAGCGTCTAGTAATTTAAGCAGCGATCGCGCTAAGTCTTCTTCTTTTACATCTACCGTCATATTCGGTATCCAGCGTAACTCTGAGGTGATAATCTCTAGTTTTGCTTCTTGTAGGGTTTGCGTCAAGTTTTGCAGATTGCCTGCCTCGGTAAACACTTCTACAGTTGCCTCATCATCGGGATCGTCAACCCATTCGTAGGTTTGCGCTCCTGCTTCGATGGAGATTTCTAATAACTGATCTTCATCTACTTTACCGGTAAGTCGCACGACTCCATTCTGGGTAAACATCCAGCTCACACATCCAGTTTCCCCTAAGTTTCCCCCATTTTTATTAAAGGCTTCCCGCACATCTGCGGCTGTACGATTACGCTTATCGGTGAAAGCTTCAATCAGAATAGCCACGCCACCAGGCCCATATCCCTCATAGCGGATAAACTCATATTGGTTATTATCGGCTTCCCAAGTGCCTGCTCCTTTGGCGATCGCTCGCTCAATATTGTCATTGGGAATTCCCGCTGCCTTTGCCTTTTCAATTGCCGTCCGTAACTGAAAATTCCCTGCTGGATCGGCACCACTGCGAGCCGCTACAATAATTTCTCGCGAAACTTTAGTAAATACTTGTCCTCTTTTTGCATCTACCCGTGCTTTCTGACGCTTAATATTTGCCCACTTACTATGTCCTGCCATAATCCGGTTTAGGGATTTAATAATCTAACTTTTCTTAATCTTGAATCATAACATATTCCAACTTTAAAATCAACTCATCCAGACCTATTCAGCCCCCTTGAGCGCTGCCACTACGTCAATCAACTCCCGAGGTTCTGAGAGCAAAAAATCTGGATCGTACTCTGATAAAATCTCTGGCCACTGAAATCCCCAACCAACAGCGATCGCCTTAACTCCGATTTGATGGGCCGCTTGAATATCACGCACTTCATCCCCTATATAGATTACTTGTTCTAGAGACCAACGTCGCTTTTTGATTATCTTCTTAATCACCCGACTTTTTCCGAATACATTTAACTCCGATTCAATAAACTCAAATAAATGATCTAACTGGTATTTTTTCAAAAAACTATTGACATTCTCTCGTCCATTTGAGGTCACAATTCCCAAGGTATACCCTTGATGCTTAAGGGTCTCTAATACGTCTGCCATACCCTCAACTAAGCTCAAAGTATGAATGGCTTGATTCATTTCCCGTCTTAGCCGCAGCATCAGGAAGGGAAGCTTATACCAAGCCACTCCTACTTTCTTGAGAACCTGTTCCGTAGAGTTGTTTCTGAGGTAATGGAGTTCTTCTGGCGAAGTGGAGCGATAGCCAAATTCGGGAGCAAGACGGTTACTAATTTCAACCACTAGATCCAAAGATTCTGCTAATGTACCATCAAAATCAAAGATGAGGTGTAGAGTATTCAGCACCACAATTACAAGAGGATATGGGGACAACCGATCGGGATAACATCAATAGAAGTCAGGATTATGGACAGGGGCGATCGCTCAGGGGACTGGTCTGGAGCTGAGTGAGGGAGGCTGGCGTAAGGGTAATTGGGGTGATGGGCATCCACTTAAAGACTGTAGTTTTATCAGCCTCTTGGGAGATGTAAATGGGAGCAATTCGATCGAATTCCTCTTGGTTCAACTCTAGGGAGAATTTATGGAGGGTATAGACCGTAGGTAAATTATAGCCTTTAGAGATCTTTTGGCATAATTCAGTTCCTAGAGATAAAAAGCGATCGCTTGAGAGCGTTAAATCTAATTCTTCCCGAATTCCCCGCATTGCGGCTTGAATGGGTTCTTCACCTGATTTGAGCTTTTCAGATACGCCCGCGAGATCTCTTTTGCGGGTATCCCCTTGATCGAGAATTTGATAGGCTTCAAATAACTGAAGTTCGGCTGGCAGATACGTCACGCGCACGCAAGCGACTTGAATGTAGCGGATACCCTCTTGGATCACGGATTCTCCTGATTGAATCTCTTGTTGGAGTTGTGCTATTGTTCGTTGCATGATTTTACCTCGGGCAATTTTTAAAGATGTTTTTTATCGGGTTGCGATCCTTCTGCCATTGTCCTTCCCTCTTTTGCGTCAGTACAACAAACAAAACAGGACTATTTAAGCAAAGGTTTTCAGGAATATCAGTCAGAATTAAGATTTGTTTTATAAATCTTCTAGAACATTAGGAATCTTCTGTTTTCAGGAAGACGACCTATGTTAAACTACTGATTCAGGACTATTTTAGAGTTACCGGGGGCATAAAAAATGAAAACTGCTGCCATCGATCGGAGTTTAGTTTCTCCAGAGTGCGATCGCTATCCTCAATTTACGGAACCTCTGCAATTAGGGGTGATGGCATCGGGGAGCGGCGGTAATTTTGAGAGCCTATTAGAGGCGATCGCCGCCGGGAAACTACATGCCCGAATCAATGCCCTGATCTACAATAACCCAGGGGCAAAAGTTGCCGCTCGCGCTCAACGCTGGGGTATTCCTGCTATTTTACTCAACCATCGAGACTATAAAAAGCGCCGTCAAGAATTTGATGCTGCCATTGTCGAAACCCTAAAAGAACACGGGGTACAATGGGTAATTATGGCAGGATGGATGCGGATCGTTACTGAAATAATCCTCAGTGCTTTCCCTAACCGTGTGATTAATATTCATCCCAGTTTATTACCCAGTTTTCGCGGAATTCGCGGGATAGAAGATGCCTTAGAAGCCAGGGTGAAAATTACAGGATGTACCGTACATCTAGCGGATTTAGAAGTAGATACAGGGCCAATTTTAGTGCAAGCAGCGGTTCCCGTGCTACCCGATGATACTCCAGAAACCCTACATGCCAGAATTCAAATACAAGAACATCGAATCTTACCTCAAGCGATCGCCCTAGCTGCCCAGCAATATAGTGCGTTGTAGGGAATGGGGAATACCAAGATATAATAAGAGAAAACTCGGATCGGTTGAAAATCTCTAGTCCCTAAAAAAAAAACAAATGGCTGCGTAAAAATGACAATGGATGAGCGTGAGAATCAACAGGCATTTGCTGTAAGTGGCGATCGCCAAAGGGAACACGATCGATTACAGACCTTACAAAAACTTGGCTTACTTGACAACAGTAGTGTACCCATCTTTGAAGAAGCCACCCAAACCGTTGCCCACTATCTGCAAGTTCCCATTTGCATTCTAGGCATTGTCGATCGCAAAGTCGAATGGCTCAAAGCTGCCTTTGGTCTCTCCCGTCTGGGACTCATGAATGACCTAGCCGCCCAACGCTCCATCCCCCTAGAACATTCCCTCAGTCGTCAAATTGTCGAAACCCGCAAAAAATGGCTAATTGCTGATTTAGCTAATCATGAAGAACTCAGCCAAAATTTCCTCTATCAAGAATATGGAATTCACTCCTATTTAGGCCTTCCCCTCATTCTCTCTGAAGGCGAATGTATTGGAGCCTTAGCTGTTTTAGATCTTGAACCTCACAGATTCACCTCGCAAGAAATTTCCTATCTAGAAATGACAGCTCGCTGGAGTTTGAGTGAATTTGAACGTGCCCATATACTGAAAATACCCTCTAACCAAACTGGATTAGTCGGTGTGAGTGCAACGCCCCAAAATTCCTCTTCTCAAGAGTTCACCACCCACTCTTCCAGGCCTGCTCCGGCTATGGCCAGTAAAAACAAACTCCTAAATCAACTGACCCAAGAGCTACGCACGCCCCTAACCTCAGTCCTGGGAATGGCTAAAATGCTCAACACCGAAACCTATGGCCCCCTAACCCCAAAACAAAAAGAATACATGACCATTATTTACGATAGTGGTCAAAATTTACTCTCTTTAATTAATCAAATCTTAGAATTAGCTGTTCTTGATGACCTCGCTCCACCGCTCAAAATTAAGCCAGTTGATGTAGAAATGCTCTGTCAGCAAGCCACCAGTCATTTAGAGACTTTAGCTAACGATCAAAACAAACAAATTCGTTTATCTATTGAACCCGGAGTCCGCATTTGGCATGTTGATAAAGTATTAGTCCAACAAATTCTCTACCATCTGATTGCTAGTGTCATGGAGGGTGCAGCCGAAGAAAGTATCATTCGCCTTCATGCCTCTCATCGGGAAGATCAATTGTATTTTTCCATTTGGATTTCCCATCCTTGGCTTGGAGAAGGACTTCCTAACCTAGATGAAGTGAAACACTGGTTTAAACAAAAAGAATTAAGAGACTCTAAGCACAGTGTAGCTCCTCCTGATAGCTCTTCTGGTTGGTCTGAATCTCCTGCATATGATTCGGTAAAATCTGATGGGTTCACCGAGGTTTCGTCCCCATTAGAAACTCTAGAAGAGCAACGAGAGACTTCTAGTAGCTTCAAAACTAAAATGCAGTTTCTACGTTTAGAGTTAAGTTTTAATCTGGCTCAACTCCATAGAGGACATTTAGAGATTCAAGGGAAAAATGCGGCTAGTTATCGGTATATCGTAAAATTGCAAGAATATGTATAGCGCTTTACGCTAGGGAATAGGGAACAGGCAATAGGCTATAGGGAATGCTCTATCTCCATATCACTGTGTTTCCTTGTTCTCCCCATTCAAGACCTTTATCGTGATTACGGTGTGCGTTGTAAGTATTGGAAAATCAGTTCCGCAGCGAGTTCATTACCGGCAATATTCCAATGACTATCATTAGGTTTGTAGAGTTGTTCAAATTCTGAATATCCTTGAAAGTAAGGGAGGAGATCGATAAAATTAATCTCCGCTTCATTCAGTTCTTCTTGTAAGTATTGATTGGGTAAGCTAAAGTCAAAATCTTGGAGATTCATCTCTTGTGAATCAATGACTTTACTTTGTAGATTTGGATTGACTTGCAGTTCATCAGGAATCAGAATCACAAGCAGCTCAATATTCTGGCGATCGCACAACTCTTTAATTTCTCTTAAATACGTCATGGCTCCCCACACTTTGGATTCTAGTTCTGAATTATCGACCCGAAACAAGTCACTTCTGCCGATTTCAATTTGTAAATATTTCTCATCCGTGAGTGTGGGTAGATCGTCCTGATACTCTAGGTTGCCATGAATGACGGTTCCTTCATAACTGTTCTGAAGATCGATGAGGAATTTCCAAAACGAGAACACATAAGAATAGGATTCAATACTGCGTTTTGAATCATCAAAATCATTACCGATAAAGAAGCTCAGGATGACTCGATCTGGATTTAAGGCTAGTCCTTCAGTCACCAGAAGAGCAAGATAATCTTTTGGGGAAAGGTTAGGAATTCCCATATTAATGATTTCTACACGATCGTCTCGTTGTTTGAGTTTCTCTTCCAAGCGAGTATAATAGTTGTAGTTATAGGGAACGACACCATAAGCAAAAGAGTCTCCTATGCCCAGAATGCGGAAAGTGTTTGGCGCTTTTTCAACTTGAAACTCCACATCTTTGAATCCCTGAGAATTCAAGCGAAAGTTATATTCAGGTGCTAAGGGTTGGCCGCGAAAGCGATTGTAGGAGTTATCATGAAAAATGAAACTGGGATGCAAGTAGTTGTAGACTCGAAAGATAATTTCTGTTAATCCTAGGGAGATCAAGAGAATTAAGCCGATTTTAGCGAACGTTTGACTTGGTTTTTTAAATCTCATGCGATAAAAAACAGGATTTATTGATCCGTCACACTAATATCTAAGCTAAAGTCTGTGGACTCGGTAGCTAGGACATCAATGATATACTCTCCACTTTCGGGAACTTGAGATTCCCAATAGAGTAAATCATAGGCTTCTGGAATCAGTTCTCCTGTAGGATAGCGGATATTCAGGGTTACATTACCTTCAATTACCCTGACTTGCATGATCTGATCTTTTCTTACCCTGAGTAAATATCGCTGAATTTGCTCGCGATCGCTCTGAGAGTTGATTTCTATTCCTGTGGTTCCCGGTGCAAACTGAATCGTTTCACTGTTAATTTCCGGTTCCGGGGTTGGCTCTAGTTCTGGAGTCGTTTCCGGTTCTGGAGTCGGTTTAACGGGAATATTCAACTGCTCAATTTCCAGTTGATAATCTGTTTCCTGTAAGCCTCGCAAGGGACTAACGATGACGGCATATTCTCCAGAAATAGGAAAGTCTCCTTCCCAGAGGGAAATATCCGTGGAGCGATCGCCGATCTCCTCTCCTTCGGGAGTCAACAGCGTCATCAACACTCCATCCCCAGTAATAAACATCGAAAACCGATCCCCTTCCTGGGCAGAAATCAGATAATATTGGACTTCATTGGCTTTGAGCGATCCTTCCACCCTTGTCACGTCCCCCGGTTCAACCGTTAACCGTTCCTGATACGTGGTGGGTAAATTAGGAGGTTTAGGGGTTTGAAGGGGAGTTGGTGAAGGGGAAGAGGATAGAAACGGTGAAGGAGATACAGACGGTGAGGGAAAGGGAGATGGAGACGATGAAGGAGATTCTACCCCAGGATTGACCGTTTCCACCCTATCCTGACGCAACCAAGCACTCACCACCATCCAAGACGTAATCCCTGTAACCAACGCCACGATCGCCCCAATCATTGCTATTTTGGAACCAGACATAGGCTCGGTACCTGAAGATACAGAATTTTGATATTGAGATTGAGTATATTGAGGGGTAAGTGCTTGGGTTTGTTGCTCCGACAAACGAGGGAGAACGGTTGCACCACCAAGCGCATGTAAAATGCGCTCGGCACTTGGGAAGCGATCGCCCGGTTGTTCCGCTAACAGGCGCTCCAAAATCTGGGTAAACTGGGGACTCAGGGAAGAACTCGGCAGTTTCCAAGTCAGGGTTTGCGGATCGAACAATTCCGCTGGTTCCTTCCCCGTCAACAGCACCAACACCGTCACCCCTAGAGCATAAAAATCACTACTTGGGTAGGCTAAACCCATCTGAAGTTGTTCTCTGGGAGCATATCCCACCTTACCCACCGTTGTTGGCAAAGTTCCCGTTTCACTGCATAACTGTGTCGCCAGTTCTTTTCCTACACCAAAATCAATTAACACCGGCAACCCATCCCGTTGTCGCCACATCATATTATCCGGGGCAATATCGCGATGGATTACCCCTTGAGAATGGAGATATCCCAAAACCGGCAACACTTGAGCCAGAAACGTCTTGACTTCATCTTGCGAAAACACGTGCCCTTGTGCTTTGCGCTCATCGAGCAGAGTCTGATAGGATTTCCCCTCCACATAATCTTGAACTAAAAACAAGCGTCCCTCTTCCTCAAAATTGGCGCGAAACTGGGGAACTTGGGCATGTTGCAGTTTGTAGAGAATCGTTGCTTCCCGTTGAAATAACTCCTCAGCTTTCTGAAGTCCTTGAGGATTTCTGGAACTCGGGACAAACTCCTTAATGGCGCACAGTTCATTAAAGCGCCCCAAATCTTCCGCCAAGTAGGTACAACCAAACCCTCCTTGACCCAGAAGTTTCACTAACCGATAGCGATGTTGTAGAATCAAGCCCAAGGGTGATGACATAACAGACGTTTCCACTCACAACTCAATTGGATCTAGCGATCGCAATTGTTTTATTTTATTATATTTCCCCATCAATCCTCTTTTGCACCGGAAAATCGATTAATTTCTAATTGTAAATCTTCTACGGCTTGCTCAAGGTTCTGTAAAGCAAAACTGGTTTGTTCAAAGGTTTCTCTAAGATAAGTCGCTGTATGTTCAGAATCTGAATTGAGTTCATTTACCGCTTCAGTAATCTGATTCGCTCCTTCTTTTTGCCGTTGAATATTGTCGCGCATGGACTGAATTTCTGGACCCAATGCTTCCATATACTCTTTCGTAAAACTTTTCATTTGATCCACCCCATTTTTCACCGATTTTTGCATCTCTTTCACAATCGGCTGAATCGTTTTAGCAATCATTGCAGCTTCTGTTGCCAAATGACTAATTTCTCTCGCAATCACCGTAAATTCTTGACTGCTTTCACGGGTATTTGTTCTAGCTGCTTCAATCGAAGCATTCAGAGATAACATCTTGGTTTGTGTGGCGATTCCTGTTATCCTGTTAACAATCTGATTGACGCGTCTAGAGTCATTATCAATTTTTTTTAATTGCCCCGATAGAATATCAACTGAGTGATTAAGAGCAGTAAATGTAGTTTGAAAACTTTCAATCTTATCCAATAAGATATCAGACGTTTCCGCTATAATCTCAGTATTTCTCCCTACCTTCTGACTGCCCACCACTTGGTTATCAATCATGCCTTTGAGCTGGCGACTAGAATCTCGAATAAGCTGAGTAACTTGGGTTGATTCTAGCACTTGACTCCCCAAAACTTTTAATAAATTAATACTGTTTTTGAGATCTTTAGATAAATATCGAGTTTTAGTTTGATAGGTTTCTATGTATTCTAAGCACAGTCCAGTTAAAGGAACAAGATAGGCAATAATTTTCAGGAAATGGGCAATATTAAAATTATTGTCAAATAAAGCAGTTGAGCCAAAGGCCATATAAACTTGCGTAGCGACATTGGGAATCACACTAATGATTAATGAATCTGCAAAAATACTCGGTTCCTTTCTGTAAAACATGGGATATAAGACCCAGCCACTGAACAGAAATAACAGCAAAGGAATTACATCCCAGGGACGCGTAATTAGCGAATTGGGAAACATTGTTTCTGGAAGATGGTGACTGGTGGCAGAAAAGTAAATAATACCATAGGCAACAAAGCCAAATACGATACTGACTGAAAAAATAAGTCTAAATCGTTTTTTAGAGTTTTTTTTAGCTGGGGAATCGATGGAACTATTCATCAAAAGAATCAAAACTCCACCGATCATAATTAGGGCATGAAATAAACGACAAATTGCCCAAGTAAAGGGGATTAAATTTTCAGGATCGGCGACCGTATTAATTAAGCGATCGGAGGCTAAAGTATGAAAAGCATCCATAACTCCTGCAAAGAATAAAGCAATTCCTAATGTAGGAGTAATCGGATTGCCTTGGATACTATAATTGAGAAAACTTAATAGAACAATTAAAAGCGCCACACAACAAGCACTCCATTCTAAAATGGTATGTACAAAGCTACCGGCTAAGGCATAGTGCATGGCATCAACGACTTGACTGTTTTCCCAATTTAGAGCATCTTGGAGATCGAAAGATTGGCCGGGTGTTCCAAAGTCAAGTCCTAAGAGATTTAAGCTAAAAGGAAGGATACAGATCAGGACGACTATCCAGGCGATCTGACTAGGAACTTTAGGTTTACTATGATAGGTTGATGACATAGTATGTTTTTCTTCTTCAATTGAATATTCCTTTTAAAATACAGTATTTGACAATTAATATTCATCGAACCATACAGGCAAGAGTGATTATGTCTATATTGAACAATTGTAAGATAATTATTTCTGGTTTATGACAACCTGAAAATAAAGTGGGTTTTATCGCAGACAAAAGGAGAGTTAGGACATTTTCTATTGCGATTCGTGACTATTGCCTATTGCCTCAAACCATAACTTAACTGTCTTAACCATTTTTTCTCTGCTATATGATTATAGCAATAATACTCTTAAAAATTTTAATTAATATAGTTCTTCTTTCTTCTGGAAGAGTACAACGTGAAGCCTTAGATTCTAAGCAATACAAGTTATAGTGCTACGTTTTATGGTTAGGACATTTCTAAATCCTATAAGTCTTTCATCGTCTACGATTGCCTGTTGCCTGTTATAGCAGGGAAAGGGAGAGTTAGGACATTTTCTATTGCCTGTTGCCTATTGCCTATTGCCTTAAACCATCACCTAACTGTCCTAACCAACTCCTTTTCTGCTATACCTGTTCCCTAGCGCGAAGCTCTCTATGGCTAATCAACTACTTTTAGCCATCCGTTTTAGAGTGCTTCAAAGATTCGTTGAATTACGGTACGTTGTTCTGTAGTTAAGATAGATTCTGATTGTAAGGTACGCATGAGGAGTTGTTGATCTAACCGTGAAATTCTGCCACGGGCAAAAATTTGGGCGAGGACTTGCTCTATCATGAACTCAGAGAAAATGGCTTCAGCAGGCATGGGATTAGGTTGAACTCTATAGTTTGAGTATCTCCCGGAAGCCTGTGCCTAGCCGTGATGAGTTTCTCTGAGCTGGCGTGACACTTAGGGATCTTAAGGGTGATTAACTAGGATAGGGATAGTGATCGAGATCGCTCGATAGGAGTATCTAGGGATAATTAACGTATCGAGCAGACTCGATAGGACTAAAGTCCAGAGCTACTATTTCACCGTTGACTTGGACTCTAGGGGAGCATCAAGAACCTTGGCAATGCGATCGCGAGTTTTTTCTAAGTGAGCCTTAGTATAAGGTTCTAAGCCTCTTCCCCGTCGGCGCAAGGTGTTATCAATCCGATCTTCTAATTCCCGTAAGTTATACCAAGCTAGGGTAACGGCATCTTCAGGAACTCTAACTTGTCGTAAGCTCATCTTGCTTAAGACGGATACATACTCCCGTTGTAGAGCGCGACGGATACTGGAGAGATTGGCGATATCTCCATCAATAACTTCCGTCCAAATACTCTCTTGCAAGGTGGTGAAGAGTTCCGGTAATTTCAAGACTTCTTCCATCGAATCAGTTTTTAACTCTAGATCTTGCAGACGGGAAAGACGGGTGGGAGAGAGGAGATTTCGCAAGACAACCGTCTGTAAGAATAGGAGGCGATCGCTAATTGGATAATCCAACTCAAACAAATCTGGGAATGCCCCCCAATGAGACCAACGAGAGGGCGCTAATTGATTCAGCAACTGGGGTGAAAACTCAAAAGCTTTTGCGGAAAACACATTTTCATTGATCGCTTCTAAGGCTGCTCGTTGCTTCTCTACTGGCAGGGGTTGAAAGGGCAAACTGCCATTCGGATCGCCCGCATAATGGCGATTAAACGATTGTCCCCCCACATAGAGGGTTAAATTCATCGCATTGCGGAAATAGTAGAAAAACACAGCATCAAATAAATCCCGCATTTCACTGAAACTCTCTCCCGGAGCAGGCGATCGCCGATTTAACCGAGACCACATAGCTTGGGCATTTTCAAATTGCCATTGGGCATAGGTCAGGGGATCGCTACTGAGATCGAAAATATTCACCGCTGGGTCAAGACCACTGATAAAATCCTCATCCGTACCATAGGCTAATTCTGGTTCTGCCGCCCGTTGAGCAATTTGGCGCAATTCTCGCAATTCTGCTTCTGGAGAAACTGCATTTAGAGGTTTATACCCATATTCAATTGCCCAAATATCATAAGGCCCTAATTTGGTGGGAAAATAATCCCCTTGCGGTTTTCCTGGGGGCGCTAAATTCGGGGAGACATAATCCATCACCGACCCCACCATTCCCAGTGTACGGGTGATTTCTGGGTTTTGTAATTCTTCTGGACTCAGGAGGGTACTGCCATGGAAATTATGCCGTAATCCTAGGGTATGACCGACTTCATGGGCGACTAAAAAGCGGATAAATTGTTGTACATAATTCTCCATTTCTGGGCTACTGGGCAACACATTGTGCATCAAAGAAAGGGAGGTTGACCCGATCGCCAATTGCCGGTTAAACTCCTTGGCAAAGCAAACATCCCGATCTAAGAGAGATTTTGCTAAGGGAAACCCAGAGAGAAGATCTTTTTTCTCTTCCGATTCTTCCGAAAGGTCAACCCCCCGTAAATAACTTTGTTCTAGGGTGTTTTGGCAAAACCGTTGCAGTAAATTCTGTTGTTCTCCCCCTCCTGCGTCAGGATTGACTAAGGTTTGATATTGTCCTTTGATTAAGCGCACAACATTGGCATCAATCAAAATATCTGCATCTAAAATTTGTCCAGTTAGGGGGTTCGTGCGGGAAGGGCCAATCCCATAAAAACTGGGTTCAAAGGAACTTGACCAGCGCACCACATTGTAGCGAATATCGGCTGGAGTCCAGTCCGCTTGATCGGGCATTTGTCGCGCTTCGATCGCCTGAGGTAATCCTGCTTGGGCAAAGGCTTCATTCCACATCAGAATCCCTTCTTTGACCACCTGGCGATATTCTAGGGGAACGGTATTTTCAATCCAAAAAACTAAGGGTTTTCCTGGTTGGATATTCCAACGATTAATGTAACGCACAAAGGGATCGCGGCGATCGCTATTGCCAAAGTCCTTATAGGCGGTTAAAAAATAACCCACGCGCTCATCCGCTAACCGAGGCTGATAGTCATGGGTTGGCAATGGGGAAAAACTATAATGCACGGCTAAATTGAAAGCGCGGCTGTCCGGCAGGCTGGATAACCCGAAGCCTCCCCCTCGAAAGCCATAGAGGGCTTCAATTTCCAGATTTTCGGGAAAATTCTCAACTTCTGTAATATAAGAACTATCTGGAGCGACTGAATAGGTGCCATCGAGCAGATAGGGTAAAAACGTGGATAAGCCACTGAGATCCCCTTCTCCCATGACTAGATTGCTGACATCAATCAGTAAGGATTTCCGTTCTGGATGAACACTTTTAATTTCTAAGGAATACAGCACCGAATCGCTAAAGCCGTCCTGGAGCGATCGCGCCAAGGGATCGCCCGGATTCGTGCGAAAATTGGTTTGAGGAACCACAAATTGCACCCGGTCTTGCACTTCGCGAAACTGGAATAAAATCTCACCTATGGGCATTCCATTTAATAAAAATCCTTCGCCAATGCCACTCGATAGAGTCATCACGCATAAGAAATTCCGGTTCAGTTGTTCGGGGGCAATTTCTAAATAGAGATGCTTATTTTTTTCGGCTTTGTAGAGGGGAAATAAACCATCTTGTTTCTGAGTTCCTTGAATCACCTGATCGAAGGATTTAGGTGCTTTAGACTCTGATGCTTCTTCGGATTTGATCCGATCTTCAATAGTCTGGGAAACCTGTACCACTGGTGTAACTGGCCGATCGACAAATGTTCCCCAACTGGGCAAGATCGTGACCGCCAGAAATCCCAGAATTAAACCGGCAATTAGATATAGTCTTTTCATACCCCAATCCAACAGTTAAGCGTTAGTTTTGATTCCATGATTAGATCCCCCTATCTCCCTATCCCCTCATCCTCTTTCCTTACCCAAACTTGGTAGAGTCCCCAAATGGCCATGGCCCGCAAATAATGACTAGCGCGGAAGGTTCGGGCTGCGGTAATGGCTTCTGGGGTGCGAAATTGTAGCCCATGGGTATAAATTTGATTGACTACAGCTTCCGCAATAGTAAAGGCTTCGGCTTTCATTCCCTGTTGTAACATAAATGCGGCTAATCCGAAGTTAATTCCTGTCCAGATTTCTAGGGGATGGGTTGCCTTGGGGTTTTCTGGCGAGCCATCGAGGTTAACACCATTGGCTACACCTAGAGCTGCTCGATCTGGGTTTTGGCTCTGATTAAATTGGGTGAAACAAGTGTGATAGATGGTTTGTAGGGTGGCTATCGTGCAGTCAGCGGGCACAATGGATGGTAAATTTAATAACTGGGTATAAAATTGACCGCAGAGCTGATCGGCCATCACGACTTGCGATCCACTTTGGCTATCCAAGTTATAATATGCTCCATTCCAGAGCGTTTTTTGATACAGAGGTTTAGATTGGTTTAACCAGGTTGACCATTGTTCAATTTGAGCTTGGACGTTGGTCTCTGGGGAGTCTTGAGCGTCTTGCAGATGTTGACCGATCGCGATCGCCCCTTCTAAAGCCGCTAACCATAACCCCCCACAATAGGCGCTGATCCCCTTAAGCTGCCAATCATCAAAGGTTTGGTCGGGCGCTCCTGAGTTTTCGGGGATGCCATCACCATCTTCATCAAAGGTTTTGAGATAATCCAGGGTTTCCACAAGAGCGAACCAGCACTCTTGCAAAAACTCTAGATCCTCTGCTCCCGTCCACAGAAAATAGCGATAGACTTGCAAGACAAAATCGCATCCTAAATCTTTCCATAGGTTGCAGTCCTGATAGCTGGTATAGTTGCTTTTCTGCCAAGGATGTTCGTTGGGAGCGCCTAGATCGTGGGGGGTAGCACTGGCAATTTTGCGCACCGCTTGCGCTTGATTATAACCAATAATTCTCGGCGTACTATCTCCCTGGGGAATGGCGCGAGCAAAGGCTAACATCACTGCTTTTTCCAGTTTCGGCCACAGTAAAGTTAAGGCAAATCCACCATAGAGCCTAACGTCTAAGCTTTCATACCAGCGATAGTCTAAGCATTCGAGTACCCCAAATTGACCAATGGGGTCATTTTCTGTGCCTGCTGTCCACAGGGTTCCACCGTCGGCAAGTAGGTAAAGTTCATTAAACAGAGCCATTTTCAGGGGTTCGGGAAATCCGGAATCGCCTAAAATCGGTTTGCGCCAATCTGCGATCGCCTCTTTCCAAGTATCTGAATGTTTCAGAGCTGTGCGTACCATTGACCAGGCATTTTTACCATTTCGCCCGAAAAAGTCGGTATAGCGTCGATAGTAGCCAATCGGTTGCCCGGCGGTTGCTTCATCGGTTGAGGGAACTTGTCCAGCAGAGTCACCCTTGGCTTGGGTATAGCCAAATTGGGTAACGGGAAAGTCCCAAGCGAGGATAAAGGGAATTTTGCGAGTCCGTCCGGGTCTGAGGGTAAAGCGGACGGCGATCGCACAAGCGAGACGTTCCCCAGATGCGGCTGGGGTTTCGTCTTCCGAGTCGGACAAAGACCCATCGGTAGCAAAGGGAGACCAAACCGCCTCCCCACTACTGGTAGGGTCCCAACGGGTATGGTAAAAGACTTCGACGGCTGGATTGGCGATCGTGGCGATTGCCCATTGCCCTTCTCCTTCTTCGGGGATCTCATGGGTACTCAGGCGACTCATTAAGCATCCCACCCGAAAGTTATTTTCAATCCACCGGTTATAGTTATCCGTACTTTCTCCCCATTGGGGTTGATAGTCATAAACCGGCGATCCATCATCCCGAACCCGGATTTCAGGGGTTTTGATCGCATTCGTAAACCAACCCACCGTATTTTCCCAGGTGAGCAGAATACTCAGAGTAAGGGGTTGATCGGTCGGGTTATGGGCAGTCCATTCAAAGATGGCGAGGGGATAGCTTGTTTCTTGGTAGTTGTGGGGAATAATGGGCGAAAACTGTTCGCACAGCAGTTGGGACTGATAAACTCCTTCGTAGTGGTACCAGCTTTGGGGATAAAGGGCACTGTAGGTTCCCGTTTGTTGGACAGTGCTGGTGGGGGGATACCATTGCCAACTGCTTAGGCTTCCATCTGTGGGGGGTTCGGTACTTAAGGCATAGGTTTTGCTGCGCCCATCTGAGGTTTCTTCAAAGACACTAAATTGACACGCGGGTAAGGTTTTGAAGATATGTTCTCCCCCATCAATATGCCAGAGGTTAAAGTCTCCCCTGGGCGATCGCCCGATGCATCCTGCACCTAAGCCACCGAGGGGCATTCCATGCCAAGGGCCATCATCTAAATTGGAAGCATAACGCACGGTGTAAGGGTTGTCCCACCCTAAACCGAGAGGGCGTTGCCATGCACAGGAAGGAATCTGGGGTTGAAAGGGTTGGTTGGTCATAGGGTTTATTCTACAAGTCTCGGCGCGATAGTAGGGCAATTCTCCAGGTGCCGAGGACAAAGGAGAAACAGGGATGATCCCCGACAGGAATCAGGAGTTTGGCGACGGGTAAATGCCCCAATGGAGCTTCAAGGCTAAAGGTTAATCGATCATAATCTAACCAGATTTCTTGCGATCTCCATCCAACTCTCTGGCCAAATTCAGCATAGTTTTGATAGCTGAGGTTCCAGATTTGCTGTTGGATCGAAAACCCAAAATGATTGTAGCTATGTTCTCTCCACAGGCGATCGAGCCATTGGAGATCGGAGGTAGGGATAGCCAGAGCATGGGACTTGTTGATGTAGCCTTCTGAAGCGCGATCGCTTAACTGCAATAATATCCTGCCGGTTTCTTCATCTGCTTCTTTCCACTGTTGTACTACCAGCAGATCTTCTAGTGTTTGATAAGTTGACTCATGAGGAATTACGGTTTTCATGGGTATTTTTTCTTCATTGCTCCCTTAATTTATGATAGCGCTTTTAGGCTCTTTTGCTCAATAGGCTACCCTTGTTCTCCGTGAACTCACTATGATATAAATCAAGAAACTTGACGTGATAATCTGGCACTAATTTATGTCTTCTCCGTTGGAAACCTGTCTCCTAGAAAACTTGGATTATATCCCCTACCTTGACGATCAAGGACAATTCCCCGAACAATTCTCTAAAAAAATTGGAGTTTATGCTATTTTTAACGAAAATAAAACATTACAACTGGTTCATTATTCACGGGATATCTATCTAAGCCTAAAACAACATATGGTGCGACAACCTCAAGGATGTTATTGGGTGAAAGCCTATGTGATTGACAAGCCGAACCGCAGCCAATTAGAACAAATCAAAGAAGCTTGGATTACCGAAAATGGATCAATTCCCCAAGGGAATGACACACAGTTCAGTCAATGGACCGATCCCATTGATGCTACGGTGTCCATGACAGATGAGGAAAAGGCAAGTTATGAAACCAGTGATGAATTAGGAAAAATCAAGCTTTTAAAAACGGTAGCTCGCCGAGTTCAAGAGGAAATCTTAGCGCGTTTAGAGCCTCGGAAAATTCAAGATTCATTTCGGTTTAATCCGAAATTAAAAGAAAAAGGATTATTGGACTTGAAGTAATTCCATATCTTTATGAAGATGGGCTTAAGCTCGTTGCCTCTCAAGTGGCAAGGTTGAATTTGTAGGTTAGGTTGAACGATAGTTAAACCCAACAAGGTTTGACTGACGTTAAGTTGAGGCACGAAACCCAACCTACATTCTTAACTCTTGCCTATTTGCCTATTGCCTATTGCTTTTCACTGGGCTTCCAAAGAACTTGACTGACTTTCTCCCAAGTTTTCTGGGCTGCCTCCTTAATTTGATTGCGATTATACCATTTCTGAAACTCTTGCTCATATTCAACATCAGTCATCTGGTAAGTATTCCAGGTTTTCAGACCAAGGAGTAGTCCCCAGGTCAAAATGACATAGAGCGACCAGGACAACGTGCCAACACTGACTAAATTAATAACGACGAGAAAACTATTAGCAATAATATATTTGCCAGCATCTTTCTTTAAGGTTTGATAACGCTGGATATCAAATTCTTTACGATGTTTCAGCTTACCTTGTTTATCTAGCCACTCTTGCTCGGCAGCTTTTAACTGTTCAGGGGAAATTTCTAGTTCTGTGGCAATTTCCACTAACTGTTCATAGGAAAACTCTTCTAAATGATTTTGGCGGGCGATCGCCAACTGCAAAATCTGTTGAAGATCCTCTTGGCGATAGGAACGAGAGATAGGCGACGAAGAACCAGACATCATCTTAAAGTTATAGGAGAATCAGAATCCAATCATTGACCAGGGGAGGGGGAGTGAGAGTGAAGGTGGGATAACATTTGCCCCCATCTATTATGCCGAAGTTTAACCGATCCAGACAAGGGGATGGGGAAGTGTTAACACTAGGACTTAGAGCAAGAGAATAGGCAGATTCTAAACCCTTAAGCCGAACTGTTCAAGGACGGATAATCCCCCCAAAACGTCCTTAACCCTCAATGAGCCGACGATTACAATAGAGAGAGCGAGGCGCACCCCTCCCCTTATGTGATGCAATCTCAAAATCAGAGGTGTCTTATGAACGGCAATATTCGTGTGGGCAGTCTTTTTGGCATTCCCTTTTATCTTAATCCCTCCTGGTTTCTGGTTCTCGGTTTAGTGACGTTGAACTATGGAACCAACCTCAGTGCTACTTTTCCCCAACTTGGTTTAGCTTTACCTTGGATTTTAGGATTAGGCGCTGCTCTGCTACTCTTTTCTTCTGTTTTAGCCCACGAACTTGGCCATAGTTTGGTTGCTATCCGTCAGGGGATTGGGGTGAATTCGATTACTTTATTTCTCTTTGGGGGACTAGCGAGTTTAGAAAAAGAATCGAAAACTCCTGCTGAAGCTTTTTGGGTGGCGATCGCCGGCCCTGCGGTGAGCCTAATTCTCTTTGGTCTGTTTACAGGTATCGCTATATATGCCCCCCTGAGTGGCCCCATAGCCGCCATTATTGAGCTTATCGCTTACATTAACCTAGTTTTAGCCCTTTTTAACCTGATTCCTGGTTTACCACTGGATGGGGGTAATATCCTTAAGGCTCTAGTGTGGAAAATCACTGGAAACCCAAACCGAGGCGTGGTATTTGCCAGTCGGATGGGACAAGCGATCGGTTGGTTCGGTGTAGCGATCGGCGGACTCTCCCTGTTTAATATTCAAATGGTTCTGTTCGGTGTACCCATTGCTGGTAGTATTTGGACGCTCTTAATTGGTTGGTTCCTGTTGCAAAATGCTGGTCGCTCAGCCCAGTCAGCAACCCTGCAAGATATTCTCACTCACCTAAAAGCAGAAGATGCAGTTTATACCGAAAGTCCTATCGTTGTGTCTCATCTCTCCTTGCGCGAGTTTGCCAATAACTATGTAATTGGTCAAAAGCAATGGAAAAAGTTCTTGGTCATTGATGCCGAAGGTCTTCTGTTAGGAACAATCTCCATTGATGATATGCGATCGGTTGCCACCTCCGAATGGCCTGAAACCAGGGTTGAATCCTTAGTTAAACCAACTCCTACTTCAGAAATGATTCAATCCGATCAAAACCTCTTAGAAGTTGTGCAACTCTTGCAAGAAAAACAACTCTCTGAACTACCAGTGGTTCGCGAGAATGGTATTTTAGTCGGCTTACTGGATAAGACGGAAATTGCCCGCTTGGTTCAACAGCAAGCCTAATCCATTAACAATTAATAATGAATAATGAATAATTATTCATTGTAGGGGCGTTCATGTCGCGAAGCGAAACGGCCGTTCGCCCCTACAGATTTTTAAATACATGACAGACTACTTTATGTAAATAAAAACAATCGGTTTTGACCATGGAAAACAAATTTTCACAGCTCTATCAAACAGATTTTAATTTGTGGATTGAGAAAACCATTAGTTATTTAAAAGTGGAGGACTTCAATAGGCAGTATTTCCAGCGGATTGTCCTTTTTCTCAAGAACAAGTCTTAGATATGGATTATTTTCCCAACGAGTCTTGATATCAAGTCCAGGTAATCCATGAAAATGTTAGGTAGAGGGGTAGGGTATCCAACTAAGTTGCTGTCACTCTAATTACAGCCGTTAGATTACAATGGGGAGAGCAAGCCGCACCGCTCCCCCGATGCGATGCAAGCTCAAAATCAGAGGTGTCTTATGAACGGCAATATTCGTGTGGGCAGTCTTTTTGGTATTCCCTTTTATCTTCATCTGTCCTGGTTTCTGCTTGTCGGTTTAGTGACATTCAGCTATGGGATTATAGGATTAGGCGTTGTTCTGTTGGTCTTTTCTTCGGTTGTAGCCCACGAACTCGGTCATGGTCTAGTTGCGATTCGTCAGAGGATTGGGATTAAATCGATTACGTTGTTCCTGTTTGGGGGACTAGCACGTTTAGAGAAAGAACCGCAAACCCCTAGTGCAGCTTTCTGGGTGGCGATCGCCGGCCCTGGGATCAATTTAATCCTCTTTGGTCTGTTTATGGTCATAGGACGGTTTACTTTCATAACTATGACTCCTCCCCTGAGTATTCGTTTAGCCTCGATTTGTGGCTTTCTAGCGTACATTAACCTGATTTTAGGCCTGGTTAACCTGATTCCTGGCTTACCCCTGGATGGGGGCCATATTCTCAAAGCTCTGGTGTGGAAAATTACCGGTAAACCGAAGCAGGGTCTGATGTTTGCCAGTCGTATGGGACAAATCATGGGTTGCTTGGGTGTGGCGATCTGTATACTCTCCTGGTTTAATATTCCAGTAGTTCTCTTTGGGATTCGCATTTCTGGTGGTATTTGGACGTTCATCATCAGTTGGTTTATGGTGCAAAATGCGGGTGCTGTTCAGAAATTAGTGGATATTCAGACGAAAATATACTCTCAGTATCATGAATTTGTACGGGTTGATGCTCAAGATTTTTCCCATCTCGATTTGAAGTTTTACCAGCAGGCACAAAGGCAATTAGAACGCTTAGGTTTTGAGAAACTGGCAGATATTGAAGATGTGACGATCTCTGGAGTCAACCGCAGCCAACCGCGTTTTTTCTTTCGGCTAATGCTCAGTCGCGATCGCCGCACTGTAGCTTGGATTCACACCAGTCCTTTATCCAAATTGGTTAAGGGATTTCAGGCGATCGGTTTAGCTCCCCAAGGCGGTAAAATGGTAAGTCTAGATTCTGAATTTGAAGGAGGAACGTTTCTCCTCACTCTTAATACTCAAGGTTTCTCTAACTTACCATTTCCTACTCCTAATATTGAGGATCGGCAATTTCCTACAGATACATCTATTTCTGAATTGGTCAGACAACACCGCATTCGCGTCAGAGATCTCAATCCTCATACTCCCGCACTGATTGTACGCAACTTTGACCAGGCGATCGCCCTCGAACATCGCTTAGAAACCCTCATGAATCAGCACAAACAAGCTCAAGGGTACGTCACTCGCAACACCATTGAACGTAACGCCCAATCCTCCTAAAATAACCTTAATCCTGAATCAGGCGATCTCTACATACAATGAAGAGAATGAGACGCACCGCTCCCCCAATGCGATGCAATCTTAAAATCAGAGGTGTCTTATGAACGGCAATCTTCGTGTGGGCAGTCTTTTTGGTATTCCCTTCTATATCCATTTATCTTGGTTTCTGGTTGTCGGATTCGCGATGTTCAGTGGTGGGATTATAGGATTAGGTTTTGCTCTGCTAGTCTTTTCTTCGGTTGTAGCCCACGAACTCGGTCATAGTCTGGTTGCCATTCGCCAGGGGATTGGGGTTAAATCCATTACCTTATTTCTCTTTGGAGGACTGGCAAGTTTCGAGAAAGAACCAAAAACCGCTAGTGCAGCCTTTTGGGTGGCGATCGCCGGCCCTGCGGTCAATTTAATCCTCTTTGGTCTGTTTACTGTCATTGTACTGTTAACTGCCCTAGCCAGTATCGCTGTTCCCCTAAGTGCCCCCTTAGCCCTCATTTTTGGCTTTCTAGCATACATTAACCTGATTTTAGGCCTTTTTAACCTGATTCCCGGTTTACCCCTAGATGGGGGCCATATCCTCAAGGCTCTGGTGTGGAAAATTACCGGTAAACCGAAGCAGGGTCTGGTGTTTGCCAGTCGTATGGGACAGATCATTGGTTGTTTCGGTGTGGCGATCTCCATACTCTCCCTGTTTAATATGCCACTGGTTCTGTTTGGTATCCCCATTTCCGGTGGTATTTGGACGTTCATCATCAGTTTGTTTATGTTGCAAAATGCGAGTCACTCGACTGACGTGAATCAAGCGGCTGAAGAATTACTGGATTATCATAAGAAAATCTACTCTCAGCAGCATGAATTTGTGCAGGTTGATGCTCAAGATTTTTCCCATCTCGATTTGAAGTTTTACCAGCAGACACAAAGACAATTAGAACGCTTAGGTTTTGAGAAACTGGCAGATATGGAAGATGTGACGATCTCTAAAGCCAACCGAAGCCAACCGCGTATTTTGATTCGGGTGATGCTCAGTCGCGATCGCCGTACTGTAGCTGGAATTTTTCACTTTCCTTTACCCCTATTAGTCAAAGCGCTTCAGGCGATCGGTTTAGCTCCTAAAGGCGGTAAAACGATAGATTTAGAATCTGAATTTGAAGACGGAACATTTCTGACTACGTCTAATACTCAAGGTTTTGACAATAGCTCGCCCTTTCCCAAAATCGAGCGCCAGCAACTGCCGGGAACAGCGTCGATTTCTGAATTGGTTAGAGCACACCGCATTCGCGTCAGAGATCTCAATCCTCACACTCCTGCATTAATCATACGCAACTTTGACCAGGCGATCGCCATGCAACATCGCTTAGAATCCCTTAAAAATAGTCACAAAGAAGCTCAAGGCTACCTCACTCGCGAAGACATTCAACGCCAAGCTAAAAAAGGTCAAGAAGCAGCCGCAGAAGTCCTCGGTGATGCTTTGGACGACCTTAAAGCTAGAAAATCACAAGAAGAGTAATGCCTAGGAAGTTTCGCTCTCTTTGAAGTTTCTCACAGCATTCAGAACTTTTTGTACCCAGTGATTATCTAGGGGAGATGTGATCACCACATTAAAATCATACTGTGCCGCTTCTAATTGAACTCCTTCAGCATCATCTATATGAAGATCTATGCCAAATGCTTTGGGGTGTTTGCTGGGATAAGGATAGGCTTTGTATTTCTGGAAGTACCGATCGTGAACTTTTTGATTAATCACTTCTTTTATCTGAATACCATAAAAACAGAAGAATAAACGTATATAAATAAGAGGACGATATGAAGTGGTATAAATACATATTTCATGTCTCTCTTTTTTGAGTTGTCTGATGAGATTTCCAGTCCCGAATCGTAAAGGTTCATTAAACCATAATCTCAATAAGCGTGGAACTGCGTTAGGCTCATATCTTGAATGTGATTGCCAACAAATGAGCGTGTCATCTAAATCAAATGATATTTTCACTGAATAGAAATCTATTTTCAGATGTTAGGAATTATGAAGCATTCAAAGAACTTCATGTAGGTATATAGCGCTTCGCGCTAGGGAATAGGGAATAGGCAATAGCTTGTATGGCTTAGGTTCTAAGGCTTCAAGCTGTACCTCATAGAAGAGAGAAACGCTATAGTATCGGGAATAAAACGAAAAACATTACCAGCTATTGCCCAAATCAATGGATTAGACAATGGGATTAAAGGAGTCCTATCAGATAGCTTGTCTGGAGAAAGTGAAGAAAAGTTGATCAGGAAATTAGAAAAATGAGGACTTGAGTATATGGTAGCCATACGAAGCAACCATGGGGTCTAGCTTCCGCCTGGAGCAAGGTTAAGAGCGAATCGATAGAGAAAATTTGAGTGCATGATGAGCGATGAAAAAAAGAAATTCGTTACGTCCGAGAAATTATTTTTGGCAAACGAGGTAAGCGTACTTATTGGAAAATTACAACAGATCCAGAAACCTTTTTCAACACCTCCCGCAAGGCAAAAGCAAACTTCTCATGCAAGTTCCGCGCCAACTCCTCTAACACATTCAACGATAATTCCAGCCTGGCTTTCCCCCGCACTTCCTGCAACAGCACCAACCAATCCGCCGCCGTCAACACCTGCACTGGCTCATTGCCCAGAGCCTGGCTAAACAAGCCGGTAACCTGCCCATCCTGGATCGGGTCAAATTTATCAGAATCAACCGCTTTCAGCTCTTCAGCGATATTTTTCCAGTGTCTGACGGTATATTCAGCCAGGGATACCATCCTTTTCTTCGATGCCCGATAAGTCCCCGCCTCAGCCCTCGCCTTAATCAGCCATGCGATCGCCAACAATACCATCGTTGCTCTTTATTCTATTGCCTATTCCTGATTCTACATCTCGTAGGGACGAAACATTTTTCGCCCCCACGATTAGCGGTTATGGGTTCATAGTCGCATTTTCTTTATTGCACTCTCGTGCATTAGAAACCGGAATAGGACTTAAATGTACCTGTTCAACCAGGGGGGTATATCCCAACCAACACAGAGAACCCGTTGTAAACTGTTGAGGAGAACCACTAACACCAAAGCGGGTGGGCTTAGGTGCGTAGCCATTCCGCAAACCCAGCAACTCCAGCTCTTGACCTGTTGCTTTAACAACATGAACGGCTGGATTAATCACTTGTACCGATTTTGGCAACAGTTGACGAATCACCGAATCTAAAAGAGGGTAGTGGGTACAGCCATAAACCAGAGTATCAATATTTTGTTGTAGCAGAGGTTGCAAATAGGAACGAGCAACCTCATAAGTATAGGGGTCATTGATGCGATTTTGTTCAATGAGGGGTACAAACTCTGGGCATCCCACTTGCCATACCTGAACCGTTGGATCAACTTCAATCATGGCTTGACGATAGGCTTGACTGGCAGCAGTTGCAGGAGTGGCAATCACTCCGACCCGTTTACCGACAGCAACAGCCGCTCTAGCGGCTGGTAAAATTAATCCGAGGATGGGAGTTGAGAACTCATCGCTAATGGCTTCTAGTGCTAAAGCATTACTGGTATTGCAAGCCATGACTACCATTTTCACCTGTTGCTGTTCCATCCAGGTGATAATTTCTCGTACAAATTGAATAATCTCTTCCGACGATCGCGTACCATAGGGCAAGCGTGCGGTATCGCCAAAATAAATAATCGATTCCTGGGGAAGCTGACGATACAGTTCGCTCAGAACCGTTAGTCCGCCTACACCGCTATCAAAAACCCCAATTGGTCGATGATTGATGGTCATGATTTCTCTTTACTCCAAATCACTCACTCACACCATGGGGTTTAGCTGCGCCTCCCCCCACTAATAATTTTGCTGAATATGGCGCAAAATGCCATTCGCGATGCCTTGAGCCATCTGGCGACGGAAAACTGGGTTAGCTAACTTCACCGAATCTTCCCGACCGGTGATAAATCCAGTTTCCACCAAGACCGAAGGCATCGATGTTTTCCTCAGCACATAAAATCTAGCACGACGAACTCCGCGATCGCGAATATTTAAAGTTTGCAGGATCGTATTATGGATATCACGAGCTAAACGCTGACCGGTTTGATAGTAAAATGTTTCTAACCCATTCACTTCTGGACGGCTCAGACTAATCGCATTTGCATGAATGCTCACAAATAATGTCGCATTTGCCCTCTCAGCCGTCGCAACCCTTGGTGCTAAATCAATTTCCCGGTCATCGCGACGGGTCATCACGATTTGTACGCCATTTTGCTC
The DNA here is from genome assembly GCF_028330985.1 of Roseofilum reptotaenium CS-1145. Lineage (NCBI taxonomy): Bacteria > Bacillati > Cyanobacteriota > Cyanophyceae > Desertifilales > Desertifilaceae > Roseofilum > Roseofilum reptotaenium. The sequence goes on from NZ_JAQMUE010000072.1 coordinate 39,874, forward strand.
CAAGATAGCAGCCACTTGATTGGAGATATCCATCACAATCTCTTTTTCCAGGAGTCCATTTCCCACCGCTCCGGGATCGCGGCCACCATGACCGGGGTCAATGGCTACCCGAATGCGAGAATTCCGAGGAGGTCTGGGGTTGGAAGGACGAGGATTAGTCGTTGGAGGAGGTAAGGGTTGGGGACGAGGAACTGGTGGAGGTAAGGGTTTGGCTGGTGGCGGTACATTAATCGCAATGCCATCTTGAGGCGGTGAAGGTGATGGAGGTTGTGTAGGAGAAGGGCCAACAGAAGAATTCGCTGATACGAGTTCCAGATTCGTGGGCCAAGATTGTTGGGCATCTTGGGTAGATAAAGTACCAGTACCCGGAACTGGCATAAGAATCACCGCATAAGATGCTCTTACTGCTTTCCAATCGGGACTTGCAGGAGTCACATCTAGAGTTACTCGCACAATCGAATCCCTATGTTGGCTCATCTGGATTTGCCTTACCCCTCGACTATTAATTACCAAGGGTCTTTGATGTAAATCTTGGGCTAAGGTCACCCCCTCAAAATCGAGGGTAATTTGCCGTTGATTGGAGGTGCGTCTAACAGACTTAATTTTGGGATGATCTCCATTCACCCGTAACAAAAAGCTATCACGGGTCACCCGAATCGCTTCCACCACCGATGTGGCGCTACTTGGGGGAGCGGGTTGAGGCGCTGAAACAGGAGGGGGCGTAGGTCGTCTATCCCGTTGAGGATTAGGAATTTGCACCACCCATCGACGAGGAGAAATGCCTTGGAATTTCACTTGATTGGGGTCAATGGTATAACCAGGGGCAAGTTCCACCACTAAGCGAGTCGTATTAGAATTAAATTGACCCGTACGGACTTTGGCAATCCCAGGAGTATTGACCAACTGCTGGCGTAGGGCACTCCCTAACTGAATTCCGGGCAAGTCAATCACCAGGCGAGTCGGCCCCTCAATGAGTTGCGCTCTGGGTTGGACATTGGTATCGGTAGTAAATTCTAAACGATTGCTTCTGGCATCAAAGCGCCAATTTTGCAAACTGGCTGCATAGACAGGAGATGAAAGCAGCCATAATCCTAAAACACCGGGTAAGAGCCAATGAAGTTTCACGCCATTTCCTCGCTGATGATAGTGATACGCCCTTGCTCATCCGACAATCCCTACATCAGCCTTGGAAGTGAACCCTGATGAGGGCGTGAAACTTTCAAAGCTGTGCTCTAGTAGTTTTGCCGGACGTACAGCAAAATTCCATTGGCGATCGCCTGAGCCATTTGACTTCTAAAGGCCGGAGCCATTAACCGGGGAGCATCCTGTGCCCCAGTCACAAATCCAGTTTCCACTAATACGGAAGGCATCGAAGTTCTACGGAGGACGTAAAAGCGAGCGCGTTTTACTCCTCGGTCTCTCATCGGTATGCTCCGGAGGATGGAACCTTGAATTGCTTGGGCTAGGCGAAGGCCTGTGTTGTAATAGTACGTTTCCACGCCATTGACATCCGGACGGCTCAGACTAATTGCGTTGGCATGAATACTAACAAAGAGTGTGGCGTTTACCCGTTGGGCGAGATTTACCCGAGGCGCGAGATCGATTTCCACTTCGCGATCGCGGGTTAAAATCACTTGAATCCCATTTTGTTGCAGGATAGCGGCCACTTGGCGAGAGATATCTAACACCACGTCCGTTTCTCGCAATCCCCCAATTCCAACTGCACCTGGATCGCGGCCACCGTGACCCGGATCGATCACAATTGTAATCCGAGAATTGGGAGTGCGTCTGGTCGAAGGCAGAGGCCATTGGACACCTGGCGAGGGACGGCTAGGAGCCGGTTGTGGATTAGCCGGTCGCGGGACGGGTATGGGAACAGTAGAAGGGCGAGGATTAGGAGAAGTGGCGAGGGGAGGGAGTGTTGAACCACTTGACCCCAAAGATAAAGCAATCACCTGAGAACCCGCTTGATTAATCTGTCCCAAGGTGAACCCAGAACGAGGAGTCATGGAAATCACCACAGTTTGCTCGTCAGCCTGTTGGACATCAAAACGAGAAAAGGGACTATTCCCTCCAACGGGAATCGATGGGACATTTTCCCCTAAGCGAGCGGGAGAGACTCTTAAGGTATAGACCGAAGGATTAGGCCATTGACCCACCGCATTGACTCTTCCGGTAGCGCGAACCACCAGTTGGGAATTACCTCCAGAAAGTTCGATCGCCTGAATCACTGGTGGTTGAGTTGGATCAAACTGATTAGAATCTGCGGCTGAAATTTGGCGACCCGCAGGCCAAGGTCTGGAACCGGAAGTATTAGTTCCACTCCCTGCCCTGGGAATCAGAACCATACCTAAGCGATTGGGCAAAGCTTGCCAATCCGCACTTTGGGGATTGACATTGAGGGTAATGCGAGTTCCGGTATTATCTCCCTCCAAGGGGCTGAGAATCAGTTGATTCACCCCTCGACTATTAATATTTAAGCGTCTTGGGTTTAAATTATTGGGTAGTGCAACACCTTTGAGATCAATTTCAATTTGACGCTGGTCTGAGGAGCGCTCTACCCTGGCAATGTCTGGCTGATTGGTGGTGCGAATAAAAAAACCATCTCCTGTCACTCGAACAGTTTCAATTTGATTAGTGCTGCGGTTCGGGGAGGGCTGTTGAGCAACCGGTCGAGGGTTGGGAGGCGAAGTTAAGGTTGGGGGAGGATTGGAGCGTGTTGGGGTTGTCCCCTCTCGTTGGGGTTGGGGCAGTTGTACCGTCCATTGGGAAGCAGAAGACCCCACAAATCTCACTTGACTGGGATCTAGGGTATACCCTGGAGTCAATTCGATGACGATACGGGTGGTGTTCCGTTCAAATTGCCCGGTTCTAACTTGTTTAATCCCTGGAGTCGATACAAATTGAGAACGAATTTGATTACCTAAAGTGGTTCCCGGCAAATCAATCACTAAACGGGTGGGATTAAAAATCAGTTGAGCCGTGGGTTGAACTCGCCCATTGGTGGCAAATTCCAGACGATTGTTTCTGGCATCAAACCGCCAATATTGTAAACTGGCTGCTTGGACTGGAGCTGACCACAGCCAGAGTCCTAAAAGGCTAGGAAATAACCAACGCAGTTTCACAGATGGGCCTTTAGAGTGACTAAATTTCATGACGGTTGATGACGGTTGATTGGGAGGAGTGTATAAGTAACAGTCCGGTCACGAGTATATTACAAGTGCTGACTGATTCAACAAAAGGGATGGGGGCCAATCCTGGTTAAGATCGCGATCGCGATCTGACCAGATGATTGCACCCCCATAATCTTTTATTCAATGCTGATTTTAATGCCAATCGGTGGCGATCGCTTCACTGGGTCGTTTCGGATTCGGCGATCGCTGCGGGTTCTTTGCTCGGTTCCCCACTTGATGCTTCAGAGGCCTCTGACTGTTGAAAAGCAACTCTCAATAAGGGTGGGGCAACAAAAGTGGTCAGGATGACCATCACAATAATAGCTGCATCCAAGGATTCGGGTAGAACACCACTGGCCGATCCAACTCCAGCAAAGACTAATCCCACTTCTCCCCGTGGAATCATACCTACACCAACGGCGATCCGATTTACAGGTTCACCACCGAATAGGGTAAAGCCACTGACGACTTTACCAACGATCGCCACAACCACTAGAAAACTGGCAATAATCAGACCTTCGCGGTTACTGGGAACCGCAGGGTTAAGAACAGACAGATCGGTTTTGGCTCCAACGGTGACAAAGAAAATAGGAACGAGCATAAATCCAATCGGTTCGACTAATTCTTCGAGTTCTCGATGTTTTTCCGTCTCTCCTAGAATTAAACCGGCTGTAAAGGCTCCTAAAATGGCTTCGAGTTGAATGACTGCACCGATATAGGCAAAAATAAAGGCGATAATTAATCCACCGATTAATAGGGTTCCCGGAGTAGTGAGTTTATTGATCAAACCCATAAAGTAGGGCATGACAAGGCGACCCAAGATAATCGAACCAATCAAGAACGCGGCAGCACTGAGTACCAGATAAATAATGCTGGAAACTTCTACTTCACCTTTTTCCGCTAAAGAGGCGACGATCGCTAGAATAATAATGCCGAGGATATCATCTAATACGGCTGCACCAATAATGATTTGTCCTTCTTTGTCATTCAGACGTTTGATTTCTGCCAAGACTTTAGCCGTAATTCCAATACTGGTGGCGGTTAAAGCTGCACCAGCAAAAATGGCAGGAATACTCGGCACATGGAAAAGATAAATCAGTCCCAATGTACCCGCTAAAAATGGGACAACGACTCCCGTGACTGCCACTAATGCTGATTGGACTCCGGCATCAATCAGTTGTTTTAAGTCAGATTCTAAACCGATTTGAAACAGGAGAAAAATAACCCCTAATTCTGATAAAACGGAGATCACTTCACTTTGAGCGAGAAAAACACCGTTAGCTCCTTCCGGGGTCAAACCGGCTGTTTGTTCCAGCAAGGTAATAATTAGAGATCCCTCTGCACCTGCCCCGCCTTCTGGAAAGACCAACAATTTGAGGACAGAAACCCCAATAACGACCCCTCCCAAGAGTTCTCCAAGGACGGGAGGTAAGTCCAGGCGGGCGCATAACTCACTACCAATTTTACTGGCTAGATAAATAGTAACAAGGCTCAGAAGAACTCCAGCTAAGACGAGGGTAGCGCTGGGGGCTTCAGCTTCAGTTGCTGTCGCTAACAAGGGGGTGAGACTGGTTGGGGTGTGAGAAAACACCCAAGGGAATATTTCAACCATTATATTATTTAACTGATCGATGTCTACTGTACAGGTTCTTTACAAATGTAAAGCAAATCTGAAGAAAAGCGAAAGTAAGAGTTTCACATGATTGTGATTAGAATACGCGATGGCTTAAACTGGGCATCTGTTGACGCACTTGTTGTAAACGGTTCGGATTGATTTCGGCGATCGCCACTCCAGGTTCTTCTCCAGCATCGGCGAGAATAATCCCCCAAGGGTCAATAATCATAGCGTGACCGTGGGTTTTGCGGCGAGCATAATGGCAGCCGGTTTGGGCTGGTGCGATACAATAACAGGTGTTTTCAATCGCTCTGGCTTGCAATAAAACTTGCCAATGGTCTTTTCCGGTATAAGCGGTAAAAGCAGCCGGAACAAACAAAACCTCAGCGCCTTGCTCAGACAAAGAGCGATATAATTCTGGAAAGCGCACATCATAACAGACGGACAATCCTAAGTAACCGAACTCCTCAGACTTGTAGATAGGAGACACTTCAGTTCCTGCTTCCACCGTTAAGGATTCCTGGTAGGTATTTCCATCAGGCACATTGACATCAAACAAGTGGACTTTATAATATCGGGCGACTTCTTCTCCATTAGCATTAATCAGCAGAGCTGTATTATGAACTTTATCACTGCTCACTGGGATAGGAAATCCACCCCCTAGGAGAGTCACTTGGAAGCGTTGGGCCATTGTTTTGAGAAATTTCTCAGTTTGCCTAGCAATAGAGTCCGCTTGGGCAATTTTTTCTGCTTCTATGCCCAAGAAGGGGAAGTTTTCTGGTAGGGCGATCAGTTCTGCCCCTTGACGTTTGGCTAAATCAATGAGGTCTTCCGCTTCAGCGAGGTTTTTCTCCAGATCGGGGACACTGGTCATCTGGATAGCGGCTGCTCGATAGGGTTTCATGGTCTGAACTGGATGTGAGGAATAAACTATCTAGGATACCTGTTAGATGGGCATTAGGGGAATAGGGAAAAGGCAATAGACAATGAGGAGAGACTCCAGATACTCCAGATATAGATATATAGAGATCGTAGAGAGAATAAGTTACTCCCAACTCCCAACTCCAGAGTGCTGACTCCTTACGGAACAGCGAAGAGCTAAGTTGTAGTTACTCGTGCTATTGAGATGCAAGTGCCAATATTGCTTAAGTATTATGACGGATCAATTTAAAATGAATTCAGACTGGTCCCCTCCAGGTTACCCCTTAGACATAGAACTGCTCGAAGCTCTATTGTTGAATCAGGAACGAGTTTACCCGTGGAATCACTCAATCTTGGAGGACGAGGTTTATTTCTCCGAAATCGAGAATTTGATGGAAATACACACTTCAGAGATGGTGGCTGATTTGGATGAAGGGTGTCACGAATTTTATCAAACGTTGGATAAGGTATGGGAGTCATTACAACCCGTAGCAGCGAATCGTTTAAACTCTCAATTACAAGGGAAATTTAGCCAAATAGTTCCCCAGTCTCTACTGGAAACGATTGCAGGTAAGGCAGAGGAATTAACTACGTCTTCAGCATCCATGGCCGATCAGTTAATTCACTGTGTCCAAGATAGCTTATCCCAGTGGGATATTGAAGATCTATTGGTCTTAGCTCGTCCCTTTGCCTATGCCATGCGAGGAGGAGAAGAAAAAACGGCTTTAGACCGAGTGGTACAAAAAGCAAGTACCCTAGATTGGGAATCGTGTTCAGAGTTAGACAGAGCAAGATTAACTTTAGCGGTGGCTCGTTATGCGATCGCCTATCGAGATCAACCGATAGATCCAGTTTAGATGAGGGGATCTACTCTTTAATTCGAGTCGCAAAATTTTGTGATCGCGTGGGAGAAAGGGCACGGGCTTTCAAAATAGCGGCAGCTAGAAAGGCATAAGATAGTACACCAATGGCCGCTAAACAGATCAACCCAGCGAATAGAGACACTTGGGAGGCGACAAAAGTTCCCGTCGTATTCCAAAGTCCATGTAATAAGGCAGCACTCCCATAGCCAATGGCTAGGATCTGCCATCGCTGCTTGGGTTTCAGGACACTCAGGCCGATAAAATAGCCTAAATAGCCGCTATAGGCTAAATGTCCAGACACCGATCCCAAAATGCGAGGAATTAATAATTGTAGTCCAGCAAGTTGTCCCATATCGCCTCCAGAAATGGCGGCAATACTTTGAATTTGGGAGGGCACATACAAGCCTAGGGTTTCAATTAAGGTGAAACCAACGGCAGAAGCGGTACCAATTAAGATGCCATCCAGGGGTTCTCGTACTCCCCAGGTTTGGTGAGTAGAGACAAAGCGGAATTTACCCCAAAAGAGAACGAGGAAGATGGGAAGAGCTTTGATCAACTCTTCTAACAGCCCTGTCCCTAGGGTTTGACGGGCTAATGTGGGTAACAATTGGTCTCCAGTTGCCCATCCTGCCAGGCCTTGGTAGAAGAAGGGAGCAAGGAGTTGCACGAGAGGAATAGCCAGTAGGAGTGTCCAGAGGGCCGATCCGAGGAGCAGCCACCAGGGTTTATGTTTACCGCAGAGTTGATAAATATAAGTATAAGCGATCGCTGCTAAATAGGCTCCTAAAACCAGATTAAACAGTTCGGGAATCCTGAGGAAAAAGAGTAACACCGCCACTAGAGCGGTTAAACTTGCAGGGATGAGATAGGCTTTACGGGCTAATTCTTGTCCAGTGGAGAAGATGGGAAACAGTTGGGTGAGGGTAACTGACTGAGTAGCGGCGGGTTGAGAAATACTAGAATTAGAGACTAAGGTAGGTGTTGGGACAGCGTTTCGAGAGCGCAATTCAACTTCAAATACTGGCCCCTTAAGACCGAGCATAATGCGATCGCCATTCTTTAAGCAGTGACATCCCCTTAACAGACTTTGGTTAACATAGGTTCCGTTAGCACTGCCCAGATCGCAAACTTCCCAATGGTTGTCTATTTGAGAATACCGAATCACCGCATGTTTGCGGGAGACGATCGTATATTGGTGGGCATCCAGGGCAATTTGGCAACTGGGATCGCGCCCAATGATCATCTCTTCAGTTTCCCATAGGGGATATCGGGGATTAGACTGGGTTCTTCCTAATCCCCGAATCAGTTTTAAGAATCCTTGAGGCTCAGTCCCACTCATACAGCGCTAGGCGCTAGGCAATAGGCAACAGGGAGTAGAGGCAAAGAATTTTTCGCCCCTACTTGTAATCAATAACAGAGCAAACGTCCGTAAATTTAGCATCAGTTTACCGAAATAGAACAGTTACTGGTTGTTGTTTGCATCCTGAACAGCCGCAAAAAAAGACCAGCCCGTGACTGGGATACTGATAGCTAAGATAATACGGGTCGTGGAAACTCCCAGATCGGGTGTGCCGGAAGAGAGTTCAAAGATACAGCCAGTGGCGGCGATCGCCGCAATACAGCACAGGGCTAAGAGTAAGCCACTTTTGGGAGTTAAAGCCATGGGTTATTTCTAGGAGTAAGGTTTAACGTCTTGACTGGAAAAACCAAATTTTTGCAGTTCTTCATTGAGAGCGATCGCATTTTCGATGCGGTCTACAAACATCACTCCCTGGAGATGATCGAGTTCATGCTGAATAGCACGGGAGAGGAGTCCGTCAGCTTGGAGGGTTTTGGGCCGGCCATATTCGTCTTTATAGCTGACTTGAATTACATCCGGTCGCTGGAGATCCATGTAGACCCCTGGAACACTCAGACATCCTTCTTGATAGGTACAGAGTTCGCGACCGTAGGATTTAATGGTGGGATTGATTAAGATTAAGGGAATATTGGCTGCCTCTTCCGGATCGCAGTCGATCACCACCAGTTGTTTGCCGATCGCTACTTGGGGAGCTGCCAGGCCGATCCCATCCGAACTATACATGGTTTGTAACATTTCTTTAGCCAGTTGGCGAATGCTCTCATCCACTTTCGAGATCCGCTTGGCATTCGTCCGCAGGACGCGATCGCCTAGGGTATGGATATTCAGTGGGGGGTGATCGAGTTTTTTCTTTTCTACCAGAACACTAGAACTCATAAGGTCTGTATCTTAAACAAGCTAAAGGTCGTGAATCATCTGATCTATTGTAACCAACTCCGGTATTGACTTAGATTTAGGGGCGATCGCTTGATGACAAGGGAAAGGTTTGCTTAAATTCTTCAATTAGGTCATCCATCTCTTCCAAGGCTTGATTGACATCTAACCGGAGACTACCTAGATTCGGTTGTTCGAGTAACTGTACGAGGGCTTCTCGCTTGCTCTCTAGGATAGTGACTTTTTCTTGAATAGTGGATAGATCCATTGTTTCTTTAATTCAGATAGGACTTCTCTATAGCTTAACAAAACTTGATACTTTCTCCCCACTCTACCCATAGATCAACCAGCTATTACCCAGAAGCGCTATATACTAGAAATCAGTGACATTGTGGGAGTAAATCTGGGCAGATGGTCAAATTTCAGATCCAGCCAGAGAGTGAAATTCCGGCTTCTAATCAGTTATTTAATCAATTACGATTTGCGATCGCCTCTGGTCAATACCCTCCTGGCTCTCAATTGCCGAGTACCCGTGCCTTAGCCATGCAAACCGGTTTGCATCGCAATACCATTAGCAAGGTCTATCGCCAATTAGAAGACACCGGGCTAGTTGAAGCCCAAGCTGGTTCGGGAATTTATGTGCGGCAGCAAGGGAAAGGACTGTTTACAAAGTATAAATCTGAACTGCTCCAAACCTATCCCCAAGCTCAATCCATTGTCCAAAATAGCGTCAATCAATTAATTCAAGAAGGCTGCTCTCTCCACGAAGCACGAGAATTATTTTTAGCAGAAGTTGATTGGCGTTTGCGTTGTAGTGCGCGGGTTTTAGTCACGGCTCCCACCAATGATATTGGCGTAGGGCAACTGATGATGGAAGAATTACAAGCAGCTCTGCATATTCCTGTACAGTTAGTTCCTTTAGAAGAATTAGACGATCTCTTGAATCATACGCGATCGGCGACCGTTGTCACCAGTCGCTATTTTTTTGGCGATGCAGAAAACATTGCTGCACCCAAATCAGCGCGGGTAGTTCCTGTAGAAATCTATGATTATGCCCCCGAAGTTGAATTAGTGAAAGGACTACCTAAAGGCACATATTTTGGAGTAGTCAGTCTCTCCCATGGAATTTTACGCGCTGTTGAAGTGATTATTCATAGTTTGCGCGGTGAGGATGTGTTGGTGATGACCGCTCATCGAGACGATCGCTATAAACTTAATGCTATGGTGAGGACGGTTCAGTATGTAGTCAGTGACGTTGCCAGTTATGACGCAGTTAAAGCTGCCCTCCAAGAAGCCAGAGAAGATATTATTCGCCCTCCTCGATTAATTCAAACCCAGAGCTATATCGATCAGTCTTCGATTAACCGCCTGAAGCGAGAACTGGGATTAGACTAATCCGTGAGCTGAAGGCTGGGCTAATAAATTGGCGATCGCTTGTGCTGTCATCGGTTTAGAGTAGAAGTAACCTTGACCATATTCACACCCGAATTGTTGCAGAAGTTTGTGCTGTTCAATCTTTTCAATCCCTTCAGCCACAATATCCATCCCTAAATTATGACCTAAATTAATCACGGCTTTAATAATTTCTCGATAGTGAGATGAAGCTTTGGAATCTAGATTATTGAGAAAACTGCGGTCAATTTTTAGGGTATGAACGGGGAAACGATACAGATAGCTTAAAGAAGAATAACCCGTACCAAAATCATCAATACAGAGTTGAATCTGACGGGCTTTCAGTTGTTGAAAAATTAGATTAGCCACTTTAGAATTATCAATGATAGCGCTTTCCGTAATTTCTAGTTTGAGAAATTTGCCTTCAATCTGGGTTACCTCTAGAATGCGATCGATTTGTTCGATTAGATCGGGTTGGGCAAACTGTTTGACAGACAGATTGACATTCATCGTCAGTGGAGAGCGATCGGGGAATTGGATATTCCAAAGGTGCAATTGCTGACAGGCCTGTTCCAGAACCCAAGTTCCAATCGGTAAAATTAACCCCGTTTCTTCGGCCACAGGAACAAATTCAGCGGGAGAAACAAATCCCCATTCGGGATGATACCAGCGTAGAAGCGATTCAAAACCGGTCAGTTGGCTGGTCTTTAAGTCAACAATGGGTTGATAGTAAAGGTGCAATTGTTGGCGATCGATGGCTCCTCGGAGGTCTGTTTCTAATTTAAGGCGGTTAACCGCTTGGGTATGGAGAAGGGTATTATAGACGGCGTAACGTCCTTTACCCGCCGTTTTAGCTTGGTACATGGCTAAATCTGCATCTCGGAGGATATCATCGGCTTGGTCATATCTGATCGTGCTTAGGGTAATTCCGATGCTGCTATTGGCAAAGACTTCATGACCATTGAGGTGGAAAGGATTGGAGAGTTTACTTAATATTCGTTGAGCGACTTTGGTGGCATCTTGAAGAGTGTGAATCTTGTCCAGGAAGATGGTAAATTCATCTCCTCCGAGTCGCGCCAGTAGATCGATTGGACGGAGGCAGTTTTCTAGACGACGAGCGATCGCCATTAACAATAAGTCTCCTACCAAATGACCCAGACTATCATTGACTTTCTTAAAGCCATCTAAATCGAGAAATAGGACAGCAAACTGATAATTGGAGTCTTTTTGGGTCTTTTCAATGGCCCGTTGTAGATATTCAACAAACAAAGCGCGGTTGGGAAGATTGGTAAGATGATCGTAAAAGGCATGATGTTCGAGTTGCTCTTCCGCTTGTTTGCGATCGCTGATATCAGTTTGAATCCCAATAAAGTGGGTCAGATGGCCTTGAGTATTAAAAACTGGCGACATCCGCAGTTCATTCCAAAATAGTTGACCATCTTTACGCACATTTTGCAGAATGGCATGGCATTCTGTTCCTTGTTCAATAGCTTGACGAATTGCATCAAGGGCATTTTGATCTCGGTAAATCCCTTGTAGAAAACGGCAGTTCTGACCTAGTACATCTTCTCGCTTATATCCCGTAATCTCTTCAAAGGCTGGATTGACATAAACAATCGGATTATCCGGTTGAGTGGAATCAGTAATAATAATGCCATTATTGCTAGAGGCGATCGCCCGCTCCATCAAATTTAATTGATCTTGGGCTTGTAGGCGAGTCATCACGCTCGTTAGCACATTGGCGATCGTTTGCAAAAATGATACATCTTCCTGGGTAAAGGGTCGATACTCCCTCGCATACACACTTAACACCCCAAACGGCCCCTCGGAACCTGGAATCCCAGAAATAATCGTACTTACCCCAGAAACCACCCGATGATTATGCAACAGAGGAGAACCACTAAATCGAGTTTCTATCGGCAAATCTTCCACAATAATGGATTTTCCCTGAGATAAAGTATACCCAGCATGACAAGTGGGTTGAGCGCTTAACATCGCTTGACCCACCAATTCAGCTTGCCACCCTACCCCTGACCGGAGCAACAGTGTCTGATAATTCGGTAACAATTCCAAGATTGCACTATAGTCTACCGACAAGGTTTCACTGACCAATTCCACGGCTGTTTGCATTACAGCATCAAGATCGTGATCCTCTAAAGCCTTTTGGCTCAGTTCTGAAACCGCAGCTTGCTGTTGTAGACGGGAGTGTAATTCAATCTCCACCTGCTTATGATCGGTCATATCCCGACCCACCATATAAATTAACCCCTCATCTGGATCAGGAACCGCAGTCCAAGCAATCCACCGATAGGAGCCATCTTGACAGCAATATCGATTTTCTAAATCAAGGCGGGGTTGTCCTGAGACTAATCGCTCTAATGCCAGGCGAGTAGGCTTTTTATCCTCTGGGTGGATGAACTGCAAGAAATTCTGTTGAGATAATTCTTCTGGGCTATATCCTAATGTCGTTTCCCATGTCAGATTTATTTTTTGTAGATTCCCCTGAAAGTCAATCAGACAGAGGAGTTCTAGGGACAGGTTAAAAAAACGTTCCTGATGATTGGTCTCAGTTGTCATCCGACCCTCATGCCAATGCAAAGGGTCTGTTTGTCGGATAGATTTCTGAAATTGTTGAAGATGTTGTTGCACTGCGAAAATCCCTATGGAACTTTTGAATCAATCATCAACTTTTTCCCTTACAATTCTCCTATTTATTTGTTAAATATCAAATGATACATTAATTCTAGCATTTTTCAGATAGACTTGAGGGGGTTTCGGGTTGACCTGATATTAGATATAGAGTAAACACTATCTTTGAGAAAAAACAAATAGAGATTTATAATGGCATTGATTAGGAGATGATGTAGTCAGGGATCAATAGGATCGAGTCTAAATAATGATTAATATTTTTGATTCTCCATAGATATGTTTTTAGGGATTCTCTTGATAATTCTATCAACCAAGAGATTAGTCATTGGGTTTTATCTTATTGTTAAAATAAAAACAACAGTGAATGAAAAAACAAATTGATCAAAGAATTCCAGTGATTACTTTTAAATAAATTTCCACTAATATATCCATGATCGGATTTACTCTGAAGTCCGATCAAAGAATCATAAATTATTTCTAAAATAATTTTTTATTAATATTTATTTTACCTAATCTTAACCAAAAGAGCGCCATAAAGGGTTAACCTGCAATCAACATCTTCTCGTACACTGAAGATTGCCCTAATCTCAAACTTGATTGATCTTATGTTTTCCTTCTCTAACTGCAAGCGTAAAAGCATTTCCCTATTAATTGCAGCCCTGAGCGCTGTAGCCTTAGCCTCCTGTGCTGGTGGAGATGATACATCTCAAGTGGGAAGCACTACAGGTGGAGGTGAAGCGAAATCCACCAGCAAATTGGCCCTAGCCGGTAACACCAGTTTAACGGGAGCCGGAGCCTCTTTTCCCGCCCCTCTTTACCAACGCTGGTTCCTAGACTTTAGTAATGCAACCCCCAACCTTCAGATTGACTATCAGTCGGTTGGTAGTGGAGCTGGGGTAGAACGATTTATGCAAAACTTGGTTAACTTTGGAGCCAGTGATGTAGCGATGAAAGATGATGAAATCTCCGAAGTTGACAAAGGCGTTTTGATGCTCCCCATGACCGCTGGAAGTGTGGTAATGGCTTATAACCTTCCAGGTGTTGATGAACTCAACTTAACCCAAGAAGCTTTGATTGATATCCTCTTAGGGAATATTACCCAATGGAATGACCCCAAAATTGCCTCAGCTAATTCCGGTATCACTCTTCCAGATACAAATATCACCGTAGTTTATCGGTCTGACGGTAGCGGAACCACAGGGGTGTTCACTAAAAATCTGAGCGCCATGAGCGAAGAGTGGAAAAACCAAGTTGGTGAAGGCAAAACTGTAGAATGGCCGGTTGGTATTGGTGGAGCCAAAAATGATGGGGTAGCCGCCCAAGTCAGGCAAACAGAAGGAGCCATTGGTTATCTAGAGCTAGGATTTGCCAAAAGCGCCGGCTTGAATATGGCATCCCTAGAAAATAAATCGGGTAATTTTATTTATCCCACTGATGAAGCAGCATCTCAATCCCTGGCAGCGGTGCAATTACCGGAAAACTTACGCGCTTTTGTCACGAACCCAGAAGGGGAAGAGTCTTATCCGATTGTCACCTATACTTGGTTGCTGGCCTACAAGGAATATGATGATCCAGAAATTGCCAAGTCTGTCGAAGCCATGATTGAATATGGTCTGAACGAGGGACAAACGATTAGTGCCGATTTGGGCTACATTCCCTTACCGGATAACGTGCGGGAAAAAGTGGCCATGGTTGCTGATTCCATTAGCCCAGATTATGAGATTGAAGTGAAATAGAGTCTCAATTTCCTCGTGCGATTAGGAGTAAGGGACTCCCTTACTCCTAACCCTTGATTCCCCACCTATGTTATTAATGTTATTCTATGGTTTCTGTAGCAAAAGCTGAATCTGGGCGATCGCGCTCTAATGTAGAAAAAAACTTAGACCGAGGTTTTATTGGTCTTACCTTTATTTTTGCCTTATCCATTGCCGCTATCCTAATTATCATCACCCTCACTGTGGGTTTGGGTGCTCTTGATGCTCTGCAACAATTTGGTATTCCCTTTCTCTTCCAAAGTGCCTGGAACCCGGTTCAAGATGAATATGGGATTTGGCCCATGATCTACGGAACGATGATGAGTGCAGCCATTGCTCTAATGATTGCTGTACCTCTCGGTCTGGGAACGGCTGTTTTCCTGAGTGAAGACTTTATTCCCGTCAATATCCGTACTGTTTTGGTGTTTCTTGTCGAACTGCTGGCAGCTATTCCCAGTGTGGTGTATGGATTATGGGGGATTTTCGTCTTAATTCCTCTGATCAAGCCTATGGGTGACTTTATGCATAACACCTTTGGGTGGTTTCCCTTGTTTAGCACCCCTCTAGCTGGCCCAGGCATGTTACCGGCTGGATTAGTCCTATCTATTATGATTCTACCGATTATTACGGCGATCGCCCGTGATTCCCTAGCTAGCTTGCCTCCAGACCTGCGACAAGCCTCCCTAGGACTCGGTGCAACCCGGTGGGTCACCATTTTTCGCGTTCTCCTGCCAGCCGCCTTCTCCGGTATCGTTGGCGGAATTATGTTAGCTCTTGGTCGAGCCATGGGAGAAACCATGGCAGCTACCATGCTCATCGGTAACTCTAACAAAATGAGCCTCTCGATTTTGGCTCCCGGTAATACCATTGCCTCATTGATGGCGAACCAATTCCCTGAAGCCTCTGGACTACAGGTTTCTGCCCTCATGTACGCCGGTTTGATTCTGATGATTCTGACCTTAGTCGTCAATGTGCTAGCTGAATGGATTGTCAATCAAGTCAAAGCCAAATATGACTAGGTTAATAGGTAATGGCTAAATTTCCCCCTATTCCCTATTTCCTATTCCCTATTCCCTATTCCCTGACTTTATGAACCCTTCTACAGAATCGAAGTCCCTAGCCAGTAGCCTAATCCAAGATAATAGCCGCCCCAGAGCCATATTTGATCGGGTGATGACAACCATTTCTGGGATTTGTATTGGACTAACAATATTGCCCCTATTTGCGGTCTTAATTTATGTGATTATTAAAGGAGGATCGCGCCTAAGTCTAGCTCTATTCACCCAATTGCCACCAGCAGCCGGACAAACTGGAGGAGGAATTGCTAACGCTATCCTAGGAACGTTTATTACCGTCGGCATTGCCAGCGTAATTGCTGTACCTATTGGCGTATTGGCAGCCGTTTATCTATCTGAATTTAGTTCGAGTAGCCAAGTCGCCCGTAAAGTGGCTCGTGGAATTCGGTTTGCCACGAATGTCCTGAGTGGTGTGCCCTCCATTATTGCTGGAGTCTTTGCATATAGTTTAGTTGTTTTAACCACAGGAACCTTTTCTGCCTTAGCAGGAGGCGTAGCCCTATCGGTGTTAATGCTTCCTACCATTATTCGGACCACCGACGAAGCACTGCAAATTGTACCTCAAGATATTCGTTGGGCATCCGTTGGTGTAGGAGCATCCAATTATCAAACTGTCCTTAAAGTGGTTTTACCCGCTGCCCTCCCTGCCATTTTGACTGGAGTCACCCTAGCGGTTGCCCGTGCTTCGGGAGAAACCGCGCCCCTCCTATTTACGGCACTCAATTCTAATTTTTGGCCCAGAGGCTTGATGGCTCCTACGCCATCCTTAGCCGTGCTAGTTTACAACTTTGCGAGTAGTTTTGATCTGAAACTGCAAGAATTAGCTTGGGCAGCATCTTTAGTCTTAGTCATGTTGGTATTAATCAGTAGTATTATTGCTCGATTAGCCACCCGTCAAAGTCAGTTTTAATGTTTATACGTTTATTCAAGAATTGAGGAAAGACCATGACCAATGCAGATTCAACAAATGCAGATTCAACTACAGTGAACAAAACTGAAACCGTCTTAAGAACTGACAATGTAAGTATTTTTTACGGTGATTTTAAAGCGGTTCGGGATGTATCTATGGACATTCCCAAAAATCGTGTAACTGCTTTTATTGGCCCATCAGGATGCGGTAAAAGTACGATTTTAAGGTGTTTTAATCGTCTGAATGACTTAATTCCCATCTTTAAGTTGGAAGGAAAAATCTTCTATCACGATCAAAGTTTATACGAAAATAACATTGATGCAGTGGAAGTTCGCCGACGGATTGGCATGGTGTTTCAAAAACCCAACCCTTTCCCCAAATCCATTTATGATAATATCGCCTATGGTGTGCGGATTAATGGGTTAGGTAAATCTAAGTCAGAGATTGACGAAATTGTGGAGCGATCGCTCCGTCAAGCGGCCCTATGGGATGAAGTCAAAGATAAAATGCACCAAAGTGGGTTTGCCCTGTCTGGAGGACAACAACAGCGCCTGTGTATTGCTCGCACAGTTGCTATTAATCCGGATGTGGTGTTAATGGATGAACCCTGTGCATCCCTCGACCCCATTTCTACCCTCAAAGTAGAAGAACTGATCCATGAACTCAAAGAAAATTACACCATTGTAATTGTGACTCACAATATGCAACAGGCTTCGCGGGTGTCTGATATGACTGCCTTCTTCAACGCTAAAGCAATTGAAGGGGGTAAACGGTTTGGGTATTTAGTCGAATATGACAATACAGAAGATATTTTCCAAAATCCCCAAGAAGAAGCCACTCAGCAGTATGTCAGTGGACGCTTTGGATAAGATTAATCACGACCCAATGATCGCCAACGTCACCATTCACGATAGGATCAACTGACGAGTAAATCTCAATGATGCAGTTTTTGATGATCCTTATGAAGCGATTTTTTGCACGATTGCTACCCTTGATTTTAGTGGCGATCATGGGTTTGGTTGGGTGTTCCAACACCCCTTCTGTGATTACAGGCAACTATTCTCAAGATACTTTGAATATGGTTGATAGCCTACGCACAGCGATTGAACTTCCTGAAGATGCTCCCAATAAGGCTGAGGCTCAAGCAGAGGCAAGGGAGTTAATTAATCAATATGCGTCTCGATATCGTCGAGATAGATCTGTGGCTACTTTAACTTCATTTACCACAATCCGCACAGCACTCAACAGTTTGGCAGGACATTATAGTTCTTATCCGAATCGTCCGGTTCCAGAAAAGTTAAAACAACGGATTAACCAGGAATTGCGCCAAGTCGAAGCAGCGCTTAAACGGGGAGCCTAATTGCCCAGTCTCAAGGCTAATCGGTAATAAGTAATGGGTAAACGGTTTTTCCCTAGAGAAACCCAGTTTTACTCATTACTCACTCCTCATTACTCCTAGGTTAAGGCTGGGGTTAGATTGGGGTTTGGTTCGTTTTGCAAGAGTCCCGTTAACAGAGAAGCTGGGTGTTCGGGGTAAGGCCAAGCAAAAGCATGACGGAATGAAGCATCTTGACAGGCTTGGAGTTGCTCAAAGTCGATGATGTCTAAAGTTAGTAAGTTTTCATATTCAAAGGGTAGACGAACATTATGGAGTCCGGCATTATCGGTGCAAATAGCAATGTCTACCCCAGCGTCAAAACAGCGATCAAAGACAATTTTCAGTTCACTTAAGTCGTCTAGAGTTCCTGTTTTCAGGTAGGTAGTCGGGCATACTTCTAGACATTGCCCTTGCCTCGCCAGTTGCGGTAAGAGATGAGGGTAGTGGAGGGGAATTTGAATCCCATGGCCAATACGCATCAGATAGGGGAGTAGTTCAGGATAACAACCCTCATGGGTTTCGTAGAGATGTCCGGTTGTTTTGAGGCCGAGCGATCGCGCATACTCATAGAGCTGAATTAATTCCGACAAGCGATCGCCATAATGGGCATCTCCACCTGCAAGATCAATCCCACAAACATATTCAGGCATTTGGGCGGCAAGTTCCACAATCGCCCGATTTACCTCATCAGGCAGACGAGAATGGGTACAGAGGATCTGGCTTGTAATAATACTATAGTTATGATTTTGGCTCGCCTGACCTACAGCTTCCACAATAGCCGCCATGCGATCGATACGATCATTCTGGCTATACTCTTCTGGAGTCCGTAGGTAAGGCGTATAGCGTAATTCCAAATAGGCTAAATTTTCAAACACATAAGCCCCTCGAATCAAGCGATAAATAAAATAGGGTAATGTGTCTAAAGTTTGGGTTTTCTCAACTAAGGTATGGAGTTCTAAATATTCATCTAAGGTTTTCCGAGGACGGGTATAGAAATCTTCAAACTCAGGATACTCAGCAAACTGCTCAGACCATTCTGAGCCACTACGGTGAAAATAGCGCCAGAGAATGCGAGGGACGACCGAACCGCCTAAGTGTCGGTGGAGTTCAGCATAAAGAGCCACAAGGATAACCTCTTAAAATCTGCGATCGATGGAATTTAATCACATTTCACCTCCTATGGTAATCCTGAAAATTTAGTTCAGCACCCTTCAGGACAAATTTCAATCCGTTACTCCAAAGATCAAAAATTTTTAAGAGACGCTTTCAATTCGGGTTAAGCGGGCCCCTAGATTTCGCAGTTTGACTTCAAGCTGTTCATATCCCCGGTCTAGATGTTGTAAATCTTGAACGGTTGTGGTGCCTTCAGCAGCTAATCCCGCTAAAACTAGAGCAGCGGAAGCCCGTAAATCTGTGGCTAATACCGGCGCACCTGATAACAGGGGTACACCTTTAACAATAGCTATATTCCCCTTAACACGGATATTGGCTCCCATGCGTTGTAATTCAGCCACATGGCGTAGACGATTTTCAAACACGGTTTCGGTGACCATACTATTACCATCGGCTACGGTGAGCAAAGCCATAAACTGGGCTTGCATATCTGTGGGAAAGCCAGGATAAGGAAGGGTTTCAATGTCTGTCGGCAAAATGCGCTCTGCGGGAAGAAGGCGTAATTGTCTTTCTCCTTCTTTGATTACTTTTGCGCCCGTTTCTTCTAATTTAGCGATTACTGGAGTCAGGTGAGAGGCAATCACCCGATTGAGCAACAATTCGGATTGGGTAATGGCAGCCGCGACTAAAAAGGTTCCAGCCTCAATGCGATCGGGAATGACTTCATAGTCGGTACTATGCAGTTGAGAAACCCCTTCAATCCAAATCGTTTTTGTGCCAGCTCCCTTAATGCGAGCGCCCATAGAACGACAGAAGTTAGCCAAATCTACAACTTCGGGTTCTTGCGCAGCATTTTCAATACAGGTTTCCCCATCCGCTAAGGTCGCTGCCATCATCAGGGTTTCCGTTGCCCCCACACTGGGATAATCCAGATAGATTTTAGCTCCTTTGAGTTTACCCTGGGGAGCATAGGCATTCACAACTCCATGTTCGATTTGGACATGGGCCCCCATGGCTTGGAGTCCGCGCACATGCAGATCTACAGGACGAGCGCCGATCGCACAGCCACCGGGTAAGGGGACTTGGGCTGTACCCAAACGGGCTAATAAGGGGCCAATAATAAAGAAACTGGCTCGCAGTTGGCTAACTACTTCATAGGGTGCTTGTCCTTGAGTGATGTCAGTGGCATCCAATTCTAGGGTGTCTCCCTGGCGTTGGAGCTGAATGCCCAAAGATTCTAGAATCTGGCCCATGCGATTGACATCAACCAGGTTGGGTACATTGCGTAATCGGCAAGTTTGGGAGCAAAGTACTACGCCTGCGAGAATAGCTAAGGCGGAGTTTTTGGCTCCACTGATCTGCACTTGGCCGCTTAAGCGGAATTTGCCTTCAATTTCAAGCATAGAAGGGGTTTTTGCCGCTGCCACAGGCGCGACATTAGTTGAAATCACGGTATTAATAGCTCTATCCTCCAAAAATTAAGTAATTCTTACCATAGGTTCCGAAGTTGGTTTGATTGTACCGGAAAGTTTTCCAGTACGCTAATCCAATCTCCGGATCTTTTATTCAGTTTTCAGAGGCACGGGCTTCTAGCCATAGGGGAACGACAATCCAAGCGATGAGGAGAAGTAGGGCGAGGATCGCAAATTGTCCCACCCAAGCGATGAGTTGCTCGAGGGAAATGAGGTGACCAACAAAGAACGCGAGACTCACCATAACACTTGCCCAAAGGGTGGCTCCAGCAACGTTACAGAGGAGGAATTTAGGATAGGGCATTTCTACAATACCTGCGATCGGTCCAGCAAAGATCCGCAGCAGGGCAATGAAGCGACCGAGAAAGACGGCGCGAGCGGCATTTTGCTGAAATTTGCTTTTGGCATTTTCCAGTTGATGTTCAGCGACTCGAAAGAATTTGCCTACTTTGAGCAGTAGGGGCCATCCTCCGGTTCTGCCGATCCAATATCCACAACTATCCCCGATCGCCGCTCCGGCGATCGCACTAATGAGAACTCGCCAATATACCATTTCACCGCTACCCGCTAGAAATCCACCAACGAGGGTAATGGTTTCACCGGGTAGGGGGAGTCCGGTATTTTCGAGCATTATGCCCAGGAAGATGGTCCAGTATCCGTATTGACTGGCGAGGGATTGAATTGTATCGAGTGAGAGAAATTCTAAGGACATGCAAACCAGGTAGGTGAGAAGAGAACGTATGAGTTACGTTGTCAGATTAAGCTTTTTTCGATCTTGGCGTGTAATCCAGGTACTGTCAATCTGGATTGGGGATCAATGCTTCAGGAAAGTTTGGGTAATCTGGTGAAGTTCTGAGAAAGTGTTGTTTTTGGGGCTGACAATTCTCAATTTTCACGCTTATATTAAGAAGGTCTTAAGAGGCGATCGCTAGAGTATGATTACTTAAAGCTAGAGTTCGGTCACTCAGTTTACCAACTTTTTTAGCTTTAGATCTTAGATTGGTCAAGGAACTCAACCTCCTAGGGACTTACTAAAAGGATAATCACGATGACAAGTACAGCAATGGGTCAGTTTACGGTTCTTCACCCTCAAGGGTCTTTTGATGCTCAGAGGGGTGAACAGATTTCTCGGCAGATTGAGGAGATCTCCTCTCAAATGTCTATCCTTTGTCTAGATTTGGCTGGGGTGGGTTTTATGGATAGTGCGGGTTTAGGTAAATTGGTTCATGGACTCAAAGCAGCTCGCCAGCAGGGTTGCCGCCTGGTTCTGTGCAATATTCCAGGACAGGTGAAATTAATATTAGATATCGCTAGACTAGAAGGTGTATTTGAAATTTACCCTTCCTACGAAAAAGTATTAGAGGTGTTTCAACCGGATCAATTGATGGCATTAAGCGCTGTTTGAAGGAAGCGGAAGCGGTTTGATTTGCAAGTCGATGAGGGGGGTTCCGATTTGGCAATACCAATAACTGGTGAGTAAGTCTGGCTCTTGAACCCCCAAACTGGCTAAGACTGGGGTATCAGGAAACGGAATCAGGCGATCGAAGCAGGGATTGGATGTGCCTCCAAACTGAAGCAGATAAACGCCAGGAATAGCTTGAATATGGCGCAGCAATTGATAACCGAGTTGGTACAGGGTTTGACGAGTTCGATCGCCTAGATGTAGGGGTTGATGATAGGTCAGGTTCCCATTTTGAATCGCTTCACCATAAAGCGGGCCTTTGGCGCTGAGAATAATTGGTAACCAATTTTTTCCTTCACCGATCGGATATCCCCAGATGGAAACTGTTTGCTGCAAGGACTCTATGGAGCGACAAAATTCGTAAGTTTTTTGACCCAAAAACGGAAGATGATCGGGAATATTGAGGGTGAGTGGACAGAACAAAACCTCCTCTGAAGCTTTGAGCGTTTGGATCGATTGAATCGTTGTGTCAATCTTGGGTGAAATCCGTTGTATTGTGTCCTGTAATTTGATGGGTAGAGTAGCCGAGCGATCGCGCTCTGACTCGACAACGATCTGTACAGAGGAATAGATCATGGCGATCGGTTAGGTTTGGGGAGAGGTGATGGGAAAGTTAGGTAAATCAATGCGAGACGGGTTACGGGTTCTCATGGCTAACCGATAACTGACGCTTTGTAATTCAGCATGGAGTTGCCTATTTTCCCGTTGCAGGAGGGAAACCTTTTCCCGGATGGGTTCCATGCGTTCGGCAAATTTTTGCCGATAGAGATGGGGAAGTTCTTGTACGACTTGTTCGAGCATTCCAGAGCGATCGCTTAATTCTTGCACGGACTGGCGCAGTTGATAAATCTCACCATCTCGCTCTTGAATTTGTTCTTGATAAAACTGTACTTGCTCTTCCACCTTTTGCAGTTGCTCTTGTAGCGATCGCAAATTTTCGGTTTGATCTGCTGACCCAGTTTGAGCCGGGATAAATGAGGCGTTTCCTTTCACTAAGCGAAACAGTTCTTGAGACAACTGTTGTACCAATTGATCTCTTAAGGTTAACTCTTCCTGCAAGCGCGTCATTTCGGCTTGAAATTCCTGAATAGCTTCCGAGTCAGAAGAATGGGTCATGTTTTTAGGTCTCCTTTGGGTAATGGGGAATAGGGAATGGAAAATAGGTTAGGTATTGATGGGAGATCCTCCATATACAGGTTCCAAGGAACTGACCGGTTCCGGCTCGATCGCCTCCTCATACAAGGCTAGATCGAACCAAAAGGTTGTACCGACTCCCACTTCACTGACCAATTGTACACAACTATTATGTTTGTCAATAATATTGCGAACAATAGATAATCCAAGTCCCGTTCCTTCCAACGTATGCACCCGGTTTTCCACTCGATAGAACCGGTCAAAAATAGCAGCTTGATCTTCCGTGTCAATGCCGATTCCCGTATCAGATATTTCAATACGGACAACGTTCTGATTGCTCTGAGGACAATAGGCACGAATCATAACTTTACCTTGGGACTCTGTAAATTTAAGAGAATTTCCCACTAGATTCGTGAGGACTTGGAGGAGTAAATCATAATGGCCCCAAATTTTAGGTAAATCGGCTTCAATTTCTTGTCCGAGTTCAATCCCTTTATCTTTGGCATTGAGTTGATACGTGCGTAGGGTTTGCTCAATCAGTTGTCCCACATAAACTGCATCCAAATGATAAGTGCGGCTCGATTCTAGGCGAGATAAATCTAAGACATCATTGACCAACCGGGTGAGGCGATCGGTTTCATGATTGGCGGTTTCCAGAAAATCTCGCCGTTCCACATCACTCAATTCTTCTCCATATTCATAAAGGGTTTCGATAAATCCTTTAATATTAAATAATGGTGTTCTCAGTTCATGGGAAACATTACTAATAAATTGGCTTTTTGCTTCATTGAGTTCTACTTCGCGGGTAATATCTTGAACGGTTATAGCAATCCCTTTCAAGTTGCCAATATTTGCATTTTCTAAATTCGGTTTAATATGATGCTCATACAAGACACATTCTTGGGCTAGGGGGCGTTCTGGAACCACACAAGTGTCATTCGCATCGTGTAAGCAGTCTTGACATAGGGCATTTTCTCCCGTGGCGCGATGGGATAACACGGTCGTGAGTAAAATTCTCACTGTGCGTTTAACAGGTTCGGTTAAGGTGATGCGAAACTCATAGATAGATGCACCATCAGACGGAGAAAATTTCCCTTGGACAATTTCATAGAGAGGACGAGTGAGTTTAACTTGTAGGGGGGGAGGAACATAGCGTAAAACGTTTTTGCCCACCACGGATTCTCCATCCCAATCAAACATGCGGCGAGCATTAGGATTAACTAAAATGATATTGAGATCGGTATCTAATAAGATGGCTCCATCAGCAATGGTAGAGACTAAGGTTTCTAATTTAGCTTTTTCAGCCGTTAATTCTTCAATATTTTGCTCTTCATAACTCTCTAACCGTTCCGCCATATCATTAAAACTACAAATGAGTTCGCCCAATTCTCCGCTTAAGGGTAAATCAATGCGCTGCTTAAAATTACCGGCAGCGATACTTTTAACGCCAGCTAAGAGTTCTTTAATCGGTTGGGTAATGGCGAGAGCATTAAAGACTCCTCCTAAAATGACCATAGACCAAATGGAGACAAAAACGGCTAGGGTAACATCGCGGGTGAGGTTAGAGGAGGTGACAACGGTGGGATTGGGATTAATACCGATCGCCAATACGCCGAGATATTGATTGTCATCGATCAAGGGAACGAAGACATCAGTCACTTCCCCATCGGGGGTTTGATGTTGGCGAACCAGGGGAATTTGTGAGGAAGTGATGTAATTTTCCGGAAGTTGAATTCGACGCTCGATACTCAGGGACGTTTGTACTTCTGAGTCCCAGAAGGGGAGACCAAAAAAGAGTCTACCGTCTCGATCTGCGTAGAGGAGATAGCGAATATTGGAG
This sequence comes from Roseofilum reptotaenium CS-1145, assembly GCF_028330985.1. Lineage (NCBI taxonomy): Bacteria > Bacillati > Cyanobacteriota > Cyanophyceae > Desertifilales > Desertifilaceae > Roseofilum > Roseofilum reptotaenium. The sequence continues at coordinate 64,859 of NZ_JAQMUE010000072.1, forward strand.
GTGCTGTTATAAAAGCGTTGGGAAAACCGAGCAACTTCCGTGAGGTTATTTTCTGCAACTAAGGGGGTGACGTTAGAAGCTAACAGGAGTCCCAGGTCTTGACCAAAACGGGTATCATGGAGGCGAGCATCCAGTTGAATGGTATTGACGGCCCAGAAGGTTAGACTACTCATGATTAGGGATACCGCTAGGGTTGCGGCTGCCATGAGTCGAGTTTGCAGGGTAAATTCTGACCACCAATGGGCGATCGCTCCTTTAATATTTTTCAGTAAAGCCACCATAATACCGATACATTGATCTGAAGACCTACAGTAGACTTCTTGCAGAAGTCAGGCAAAAGGCAATAGGCAATAATCATAAGAATATATGATTACTGCATTACTATTCATTTTCTACCCACTTATACAAGAGGTTTAGTTGTTTGCCGTGTTTATATTATGGGTTACTGGCTCTGTTTTTGCCGCACCCGATGGCCGATATCTCGACGGTAGTATAAACCTTGGAAGTAAATCGAGGCGATCGCCTGATACGCTTTGTCAAAGGCTAGATCGTGGGTTGCTCCCACCCCAGTGACTCCCAAGACTCGGCCGCCACTGGTGACAGGGCGATTATCGTTTAAGCTGGTTCCAGCTTCAAAAACGATCGCACCTTGAGCTTCAGCCACTTCTATGCCAGTAATGGGGAATCCTTGTTCAAAGCTACCGGGATATCCATCAGAAGCCGCAACCACACAAGCGCAAGCGCCAGGCTTCCAGGTAATCTCTTGCTGGGCTAATTTTCCTTGTGCAGTGGCTAAGAGTAGGGTTTCTAGGGGAGTCTCTAACAGGGGAAGAATGGCTTGAATTTCCGGATCGCCAAACCGGCAGTTAAATTCGATCACTTTGGGATCGCCTTCTGGGGTAATCATCAGACCTGCATACAAGACTCCCCGGTAGGTAATCTCCCATTTTTTTAAGGTTTTTATGGTGGGGAGGAGAATCTCTTGGTTAATGCGATCGCTCAATTCTGGGGTCACAACGGGTGCAGGAGCATAGGCTCCCATGCCTCCGGTATTGGGCCCTGTGTCCCCTTCACCAATGCGTTTGTGGTCTTGGGCGCTAATCAGGGGACGGATGGTTTCGCCGTCAGTCAGAGCTAGGATAGAGGCTTCTTGACCGGTGAGATATTCTTCAATCACGACTTTTTGACCGGCTGATCCAAATTTACCTGCAAAAGCTTCGGCGATCGCTGCGTTTGCTTCTTCTAAGGTCATGGCCACAGTTACCCCTTTACCAGAAGCGAGACCATCCGCTTTAATCACGATGGGTGCGCCTTGGCTCTGGAGATAGGCGCGGGCGGCTGTTTCATCGGTAAACACGGCGGAGGCAGCAGTAGGAATGGATGCTTCACTCATCAGGGCTTTTGCCCAGGCTTTGCTCGCTTCAATTTGTGCCCCGGCTTGGGTGGGGCCAAATACAGTGAGGTTATGGCTTTGCAGGGCATCGGTTATACCGAGGGCAAGGGGAGCTTCTGGGCCGACAATAATTAGATCGATAGCGTGGGTTTTAGCATAATCGGCGATCGCCTGAAATTGATCGATCTTGAGGGGAAGATTTTCACAGCGCTTTAACCGGGCTGTTCCCCCATTACCTGGGATACAGACCACTTGTTGAACTTGGGGAGATTGCAGGAGGGTTTTGGCGATCGCATGTTCTCGCCCTCCACTACCGATGACAATAATTTTCACGTTCTGTTATTTAATCACACTCACCTGCTTAATTTTAATCGGTAATGTGCCTATCTCTCTATTTCCCCATTTCTGAGTAAACTGTCGAGCAAACTCGGTGAAACCCAAAAGCCCGCATTTTGCAACTGTTGGAATGTTATCTCTAAATCAAGCCATCCACGTGAAGCTGCATCTTTGATAATTCCCAAAAGACCGATTATGTTTAATCCACGCTCTCTAGCAATTTTCCGAGCCGCTTTATCATCTAAAATCACCAACTCTGCTCTCAGTTGTTCAGACAATAGAATAGCTTCACGCTCTCCTAAATCGAGGGTTTCTAACCCATGATCTTGAGTTGTTTCAGGAGCCTCAATATTTAACCAATTCGGTGGTCGATCAATCCAAGATTGAACAATAGGTGGAGATTCGGAGGCCGTTAATTCATCAGCTACTGCTTGGGGGATAGTAATGGTTTGGTACAGTATCGACAATATATCAATGCGATCGATCAGCAGCAGATAACAAATTGTAGAAGTATCAAAAACAACAATCACTGACCTCTAAACCTCTCAAGGGTTTGAAGATCTACCTCTAATTCAGCTCGATCGTAATTTAGATAGACCCCCATACGCTTGAGAAAAGCATGAGTCGCCAAGCGCGTTGGTAATTTCAAAATTTGACCAACTTCAGCCGTGCTGATATTACCTAAACGGTAAGACTCTGCAACCATCAGTTCCAAGAGATGATGAGATAAATGTTCTTCATCTTGATCGAGTTGATGGGCAATTTTGTCAGGAATTTCAATAGTGATTTGCATTTTACAAAAGATCAATTATTGAATCGAGTCTACTTGTAGATTGTTAAGGATGACATTAGCACGGGGAGCAAAGCCATCTCCCATATCCCCAGGAAAAACGACAGTAACGCGGAAAGCCTGACCTTGGGATTGACCTAGATGCACTGAACCTAAAAGATTTTGTTCAGAATGATAAAAGTTCATGTTCTTTTTCTCCCAAGGATACGAAAGTGAACCGCTAGATACTCCTTGTTGCCAGCCTTTGCCTGCAAATACTCCCCCATCTCCAGTTACTCCCGCTTCTAACTCCTCTAAGGTTGTGCCTGCGGAGGGAACAAATACATGTACTCTAGCTCGTAAGGGTGCGTCTGTGGGGGAACCAGATACAGACAGACCTTGAAGAAGCTCAAAAGATACTCCGCATCCTTCATGGCTACACGCACTCCTGACACTGATATTGTCAGGGTAATAGGTAAGCACGGGAATTTGGTCTTCTTGATAGAGCTTGAGGGTAATTTCTTGTGGTTCTCCCTCAACAAAAACGGTTTCTGTCTTACGTTCGGGTAAATTGCTCGCTAACGGAGAGTCAACAGAACTGACGGCAACACTCCCTGGGTTCGGTTCTGAGGCTTCTGGAGATGTACAGCCTACAATCAATACTAGCCCTGCCATCCAAAGGCGATCGGTTGCAAATTTCATCCTAATGTTTCTATGTCTGTGTTTTCAACATCTAGGATTATTCTAACGCGATCGCTATGGACACAAACAAGTATTTATTCTAAAACTGGACGGATTTTATTCCACAACCATTCAGGCATAGTATGATGATTTTCATCAACTTGACCGAACTGATTCTGAATTTGCTGGAAATAATCTTCTACAGAGTTCCCCCTATTTTGTAAGGGGATCAAAATTTCATTTTCAAACAGGGTAATCGCCTGATTTCTCACCCCTTGTTGATAAAGCTTGTAAAAATAAAGTTGATTTTCCTCGGGCATTCCTACACATTCCCAAGGTATATAACCTTTTAATCCCAGTAATTCTGACCAGATATGTAAATTTTCTTCCATAACGAAGAGGTCTTTCCCAAAAGCTTTAATTACTTTTTCTCGATCTCCATAAGCACAAAAACCAGCAAATACATAGCAGCATTTCTCACAACGACAACACCAAGGTTTTTGGATGTTACAAGAATTTGTGGCGTAAGGTAGTTGGTCTGCTAATTTAAAAACTAATTCAAATATTTTCACATCGTGAATGGCTTTAATTAAACTAGCATGATTAATATTATTAAACATTCCGGCCATCTGGTCTTGTGTTTTTTTAGTAGCTTCTAAGCTTTTTACCCATTGATGCGCGACTGCTTCTCCTGAATATTTATCGATTAAATTATGAGCATCAGCACTTTTTTCGTTCCCAACTAGCAGCATAGGTATTTTATGCATTGCCTGAATGGGGGCTACAACAAAAGGAAGGATGACATTTTCTGCAGCAATATTATGAAAAGGTTTTTTATAATCAAAATACTTTTGGGTGCGATCGACTATGTTATAACGATTTACCCTTTGTTTAAGCCAAGGATAATAAGAGTCTTGGAAGTAGATATAATGCTGCTTTCTATAGTTTAAATGTTCGCTGGCTTGAGTAAAAAGTTCTTTTTGTTCTTCAATGTTGCCATAGGAATTATATAAGCAAGTTAAAATATCGTAATTAATGTCAGCCTTTTGTAAAATTAGACTGCATAGCAAACTATCTTTACCCGAACCCGATCCTATAATTGCATCTACAGTATTTTGTTCTGTTTTTAAATTGAAAATAGGATAGTGAACCTCTTGACCAAGTAATGACTCGTTAACTTTTATTTCTGGACTTTGGTATACAAGTTTGCCGACTTGGTAGCGAGTTTCACTCCAGCATTTGGGGATCGTAGTTTGCAGGAAATTCAGCAATTCTTGATCGATGAATTGGCTGTATTTGCTAAAATCAACTTTTTGGGGAAGTAAACTAGAAAAGCGCAGGCTAAATAATACGGCAATAACTACAGCAAAACATTTTACCCGAGCAGGAGAGGCTAAATTTTGATCTTCAAAACTGATCGAGTCATACTCGACCGAACAATCAACTTCTTCTCCATCTAGAAGATAGCGAAACCATATTTGATTTGATTTAACTAAAACATTTTCTAGGATAACGTCATCAACTAAAAAATCTTCAAACTCTTGGCAGTTGAAATGTTTTTTTTCTAAGTCTTGCATTTTTTTATTCCTCGACTTCTATATCAAGATTGCCCGATCATAACAAAAAACAGTGCTTTTAACAGATTATCCTTGGTAAGTTCCTCAAATCAATATCCGTATAAAGAAAGACAAAACACGAGATCAAAAAAGTTTGATTGCCGATCCTCTTCTCCAACTCACGTTACCCTAGATCCGGGGTTACTGATGATAAGGCTATGAGCAAAACTGAAGAGATTTTATCCCAATTACCAGGGGATGTGCTGGGAGAGTTGCGAAAGGTGGATGGGCTTTGGTCGAGTTTGCGATCGGGCAAGATTCCTGTCTCCTCAGTCGTTACTGTAGCAGATCGAGAAGGTTCTAGTCCCCATCAACCCTTAGATACAGACGTGGTCATTTGTGGAGGCACACTAGGGATTATGATGGCCTGTGCCTTGCAGTTGCGCGGGATACAGGTAACGGTGGTAGAGCGGGGGATTTTGCGTGGCAGGATACAGGAGTGGAATATTTCCCGTCGGGAGTTAGGGGTTTTGGTAGAGTTGGGGTTACTGACTCCAGAACAGTTAGAGGAGGCGATCGCCACTGAGTATAACCCAGCTCGGGTTAGTTTTCCGGGTGGTGACGATATTTGGGTTAAGGATATCCTCAATATTGGTATCGATCCGGTATTTCTGTTGGAGTCTCTCAAGCAGCGTTTTCTAGCAGCGGGAGGAACCCTATTAGAGCAAACACTATTTCAAGGAGCAACCATTTATCCAGATAGAGTTATGGTTAAAGTGGGCGATCTCTATCTTAACGCTCGCTTACTCCTAGATGCCATGGGTCACTTTTCCCCTATTAGTCAACAAGCGCGAGCAGGAGCAAAACCCGATGCCGTTTGTTTAGTCGTTGGTAGCGTCGCTCAAGGATATCCTAAAAGTGACACTGGAGATCTCTTTGTCTCCTTCACTCCACCTATCAATCACTGTCAATATTTTTGGGAAGCTTTTCCGGCAAAAGATGGTCGCACCACCTATTTATTTACCTACTTAGATGCCCATCCTGACCGATTTAGCCTCGAATTTTTCTATGAGGAATATTTGCGCTTGCTGCCAGAATACCAAAATATTTCCCTCGATAAACTCACCTTTCAACGTGCCCTCTTTGGCTTTTTTCCCTGTTATCAAAACAGTCCCCTTAAATTGCCCTTTGACCGTATTTTACCCATCGGTGATAGTAGCAGCAGCCAGTCCCCCCTCAGTTTTGGTGGTTTTGGAGCCATGATCCGTCACTTAAAGCGTTTAACCTTGGGTATTGAAGAAGCCTTAACCCTCGATACTCTCAAACAGAAAGACTTAACTCTTCTCCAACCCTATCAACCCAGTTTATCGGTCACTTGGCTCTTCCAGCGCTCTATGAGTTTAAAAATGGAAAGTAAAGACTTTCTTGTGCCTCCCAATGACTTACTCAGTGGTGTTTTTGCCATCATGGAAGAAGCAGGTAATGAAGTCTTATATCCCTTTCTTCAAGATGTAGTACAGTTTCCTGGCTTAACCCAAACCTTACTTCAAACCTGGATTCAGCAACCCATTTCTGTTCTAAAAATAATTCCTCAAGTTGGTTTGTCTACTTTGTTCAATTGGACGCTCCATTATCAGAATTTAGCCAGTTATACTCTCTTAGATTTAATCGGTAAATCCTTAGAACGCTATCTCAATTTTTTGTCTCCAGAGCAATTATACACCTATCATCGTTGGCTTGATAGTTGGCACTACGGCTCAGGACGGGATTATCACAGTTAATAATCAACAAAATTGTAGGATGCGTTGATAATCTCAGTACAGGACAAAAAAGTTGAAAAGGATGCAAGGAGAGGGTTTGATGGAAGTTAGCACAACACTAATCAGACCCTCATGCAATACAGTGACTCCATTCGAGAGCAATGACGATCCCATCTGGGCTGGCATGGAGACAGACTCTCCTTGATCGCCTTGTTCATTATCGTTGTGTTCCGAGCTATAGTCATTTTAATTAAGATTGACACACCAAGATTTATCTACAACAACGGTATCTGTAGGGGCGAACGGCCGTTCGCCCCTACAACCATGTCCCATCCTTAATTAAAACAACTATAAAACTGTGAACCTAGCTGAACTGGCGAGTGTCTGGGGAGGAAGAAGTACCGAAGCGTCAAACTATCCCTCTTCTGTCAAACTGGGAAAACATTTGTCTTGACTGACTTCTAAAACTCTTGCAGTATCGGCGATCGCGACATTTTTTCCTAACAGAAACTCGAAAATCCAGTCATACCCTTTCCCATGAAGCTGAGCTTCATAGGGAAAGGGTATTACAACAGTAGGAGTGAAAAATTTTTCGCCCCTACAGATGTATGTCAATTCGCAATGACTTTTATAATGAATTAGCCAAATATGATATTACTTCATCGTTGAAAGATCTAGGGCATCAAAGGATTGGAAAAATGCGAGCAGTTTACGGGCAATTTTGACCACACCACCGCTAACATTGGATTCAATATTCAGGGGAATCACCGGATCGTGGAGGGACAAACGCAAGAGAAACCATCCATCTTCTTCTGGAGCAGTGCAGGAAACTCGCACGCCTTCATAGTTATTGGGAACTACACTCCAGTTCGGTTGAGCGTTAGCAAAGGTTTGCAAGGCTTCAATCACCTGATTACCATAGGGTTTGAAGTCATTCAGGGCAAGTTTAATACGGAATTCCTGGCTTTCGACAGGTTCTTTGAGGTTAGTGATTAAATCATTGAGCGATCGCCCTTCTAATTTCGCTTTTGCCAATTCGATCGCCAGTTTACTGACTAAGTAAGCTCCATCATCAAGAAAATAGTTTTCTTTCATTGCTGCATGACCGGAGGTTTCAATAGCTAACCAAGATTCCTGACCTTCTGCGTTTAATCGTTGGGCTTCATTGATAACATTTTTATACCCACGCTTAAACCGATGATGAGTTCCCTTGAGGTCTTCGGTAATGAACTTCGCTAAACCATCAGAGGTAATGGAGTCCGTAACTATAGTCGATCCGGGATGTTCCCGCAACACAATAGCAGAAATGAGGGCAATGAGACGGTTGCGGTTCAGTTCTTTACCCGTGCCATCTACGGCTCCCCCGCGATCTACATCAGTATCAAAGATAATCCCCAAATCCGCTTGATTCTCCGTGACCGCTTTACAGATAGCATCCATTGCTTTGCCATTTTCGGGGTTCGGTACATGGTTAGGGAAATGGCCATCTGGGTCAAGAAATTGACTCCCTGTGGTGTCTGCACCCAAGGGTTGCAAGACTTGACTGACATAAAATCCCCCTGCACCATTACCGGCATCAACGACAATTTTGAGACCTTTCAGGGGTTGTTCAAAATTGGTGGGATGGTTCGTGCCTTCCCGGATTTTTTGCACCAGTTGACCGGCATAAACGCTCATAAAGTCTTTGGAGGTAATGATTCCGGGGGTAGGTGCGGGTGTAAAGTGGGTTTCGGAGGCAATGCTCAGAATCTGACTGATATTTTGTTTTTCTAATCCCCCTTTAGCCGTAAAAAATTTACATCCATTGCGATTTGAGGGGAGATGGCTAGCTGTCAACATGATTGACCCATCACACATAAACCCAGGGGTTACTGTACTCATGAATAGGGCAGGGGTCGAAGCCAGTCCGAAATCATACACTGTTGCACCCAGGGCAGCGATCTCTTCCATCATCGCATCGATCAATTCTGGCCCAGAAATACGGCTATCGCGTCCCAACCCTAGAGTTAATTCTGTAATTGGTTTTTCTAAAGTTTGACTGAGCCAAGTGCAAAAACTTTGACCAATTTTACGGCAAACGTCGGGCGTTAAATTAACCGGCTCATCGGGGATCAAGGGAAGTGCCACTCCTCGAATATCCGAGCCATTTTGTAATTTTTTCCAATTGATATCGTTAACCATAGCTAGTAAGCATACATAAAGCTAACTTTCAGAGTACCCTAAGTTTCGCTTTTTTCCTCTAAGCTTAAGATAATTTACCGATCTGCCCTAGATTGACAAAAAACTGAACTCCATTAAACTAGAATAAAGACGCTACACCTGGTTATCATGAAACAGCTTAGTCTAGACTTGAATCAGAATGAAAAATTTTCCTATCAATCCTTTTTTAAGCCCGATTTTAAAGTGAAACCCTGTTTAGATTCTAGTCTAGGTGTTTTGTTTGAGCAAGACTGCTTGACCATTTTGGAAAATATTGAAGATCGAGTGGCTGATGTTGTTTTTGCCGATCCTCCGTTCAATCTAGGGAAAGCCTACGGCCAGAAATCAAATGATTCACGCTCTGATGATGAATATTTATCTTGGTGCTTTTCCTAGATCGAACAATGTTGTAGAGTTCTCAAGCCAGGAGGAAGCTTTTTTGTATATAATTTATCGAAGTGGAATATCATTTTAGGCAATACTTTGATGCAAAATGGTCTAGATTTCCGCCATTGGATTTCTGTTAACGTTAAATCTAGTATGCCGATCCCTGGTCGATTATATCCGAGCCATTATAGTTTGCTGTATTATTCTAAAGGTAAACCGAATGTGTTTCGGAAAATCAGAACACCAATAGAAACCTGTCGCCATTGTGGTAAAGAAATTAAAGACTATGGGGGACATCGTAAATTGATAAATCCGCTAGGGGTTAATTTAACTGATCTTTGGAATGATATTCCTCCGGTGCGTCATTGGAAATTTAAGAGTCCGAAGAGAAAGACAAATCAGTTATCGACTAAGCTGTTAGAACGAGTTATCCAAATATCTAGTTTACCCGGAAATCTCATTATCGATCCGTTTGGTGGAAGTGGGACAACCTATGCTGTTTGTGAAGTAACGGGACGCAATTGGATAGGGATGGAAATTGAAAATTGTGATGTGATTATTGAAAGGCTAACTGAGCATAATTTATGCTATCATGAGAATAACGATTATGTGGAAGGTTAAGCTTTAGCGCGTCCATCAGTTCCTTTAGGTATTCTGGGTACTTCGTAACTGGTTTGATCGTGTTCGACTCCAAAAATGAGTAAACTTCCTTGATAACATGCTCCACAATTGCGCCAAAAATCAAAATACGGTTCGAGTTCTTCAAAGTTGCCAATGCGGTCAGTTAAATATTGGGCTAAATTGCGACAAAGAACAACGACAAAACTAGCTATATCTGGAGAACTGATTAGCTGTTCGTGTTTAATAACTTTCATGGTGTTTTGTGTGTTACGATCATGACTAGAACAAAGGCAGAGGAGAGAGGGAAATGAGTCAAGTTTTTCTGACGTTAGGATCGCTATTCGCAGCGATCGCCGTTGCTGCCGGCGCTTTTGCCTCCCATGCACTTAAAGATCAACTGAGCGATCGCTCCCTGGAAATCTTTGAAACCGCCACCAAGTACCAAATGTATCACGCCCTCGGCATTATCTTGGTTGCCCTATTGCTGAATTCTATGCATGTGGGAAATACTTGGATGGTGACAGCAGGATGGGCATTTGTCGCTGGAATTCTCTTGTTTTCCGGTAGCTTATATGCCCTCAGCGTCACCGGAATCAAAATCCTCGGAGCCATTACCCCTTTCGGCGGTGTAGCATTTTTAATTGGTTGGGGATGTTTAGCCCTGTCTACATGGTTGAAAACGGCTGGTTAAACCCAATATTCATTACTCGAATGTTACCGAAACTTCCCCCAAACCCTCATATCGCGCTCGAATTATCATGGCCTCTTTTACCGGAGTTAAGGGGGTAATGGTTCCTAAAGATAACAAATCTCCCGGTTTTAAATCAATTCCAGCAGCTCTCAAATCTTCTTTTAGCCATAATACGGCTTGCAAGGGATGCCCTAATAAAGCGCTACTGCTCCCCTCCGATAACGTCTCTCCTTTGCCATTTTCCATGACTACCGCAATGGAGCCTAACCGCTTTTCCCATTCGGGAGTCCCTTCGAGTGCTACCGGTTCCCCCAAAACCCCTAACCTGGCTCCGGTATTGATAGCGACTAAGGCAGGGCCATTTAAGGTTACGGTGCGATCGTACATCAGATCGGGCAATTCAATAAAGGGAATGACAGCATCTAAACTCTCTAATACCTCTTGGGGAGTTTTCGCTTGATTGATCTTCGCATCTCCCACGCGCACCATCAAATCCGCTTCAAATACGCCACGAGCGCCAAAGTTGACGGGAACAGTTGCACCACTCGAGAGTAACATTTCTTTTAATAAAGTTCCCCGCAGAGGATGGGAAACCCCGAACCGCTCCTGAGCCACAGGACTGGTTAAAGCGGCTTTATAGCCGACAATGGGCCCAAGTTGGGGAATGAGGGCTTGTACAAATTGTTGCTGAAATTGAGCAGCTTGTTCTAGAGTGCCATTGGGAGCGATCGCCGAAACTGGAGTATGATTCATATAATCTCTCACCAAGCGCTCTACAGAACTCGGCATCGAACGCACTTCAGCCCAGACACTGCCGGTCAAAAGGATGCTCCCAGAAAGTCCTGCTACTAATGCTTTCCTCGATCTCCACGCCATCATCATCTAGTCTCCACGCCCTAATTATGGGTTCACTCTCTCACATTTTGGCACAGGCCCATTCCCCATTCCTCATTCCCTATTCCCTGACTTCTCGAAGAAGTCTAATGATCGAGCGTGATGTGGCACAATAAATGGGAAGCGAAAGAATAGGGTAGAGTTCAGAACATGACCAAGTTCGTATTTGTCACAGGGGGTGTAGTTTCCAGTATTGGTAAAGGAATTCTCGCCGCCAGTTTAGGACGACTGCTCAAATCACGGGATTATTCTGTTTCTATCCTCAAACTTGATCCCTATATTAATGTAGACCCCGGCACGATGAGTCCTTTTCAGCATGGGGAAGTCTTCGTTACCGAAGATGGAGCAGAAACTGACCTAGATTTGGGACACTACGAGCGCTTTACCGATACCTCCATGTCTCGCCTCAATAGTGTTACCCAAGGCTCTATCTATCAAGCTGTGATTAATAAAGAGCGTCGGGGAGACTACCACGGGGGAACGGTACAAGTAATTCCCCACATTACCCATGAAATTAAAGAACGCATTCACCGTGTCGCTCGCAACTCTACCCCAGATGTGCTGATTACCGAAATTGGTGGAACAGTTGGTGATATTGAATCTCAACCCTTTTTAGAAGCGATTCGCCAATTCCGCAAAGATGTAGGGCGCAATCAGGTGCTCTATATCCATGTTACCCTCGTACCTTGGATTCCTTCGGCGGGAGAAATGAAGACGAAACCCACCCAGCACTCAGTGAAGGAATTGCGCTCGATTGGCATTCAACCTGATATTTTAGTCTGTCGGTGCGATCGCCCCCTACCCGACTCCCTAAAATCCAAAGTCTCTGAATTCTGTGATGTTCCCGTCGGATGTGTGATTCCCGCTCAAGATGTTAGTACCATCTACGAAGTACCCTTGAGAATGGAAGAAGAAGGATTAGCCACCCAAGTCATTGACTTACTGCGTTTAGAGCAACGTCCTCCCCAACTCCAGAAATGGCAAAGCCTTGTCGAGTGTCTCTCTAATTCTACTCGCTCCCTGGAAGTGGCGATCGTCGGTAAATATGTCCGCCTCACCGATGCCTATCTTTCCGTCATTGAAGCCCTACGCCACGCCGCCATCACCATTAATTCCCATGTTAATATTCACTGGGTCAACTCTGAAGACTTAGAAAAAGACGGAGCCGAAACCCATCTCCAAGGTATCCATGGCTTAGTTGTTCCTGGAGGCTTTGGCATTCGCGGTGTAGATGGCAAAATTAAAGCCGTTGAATATGCCCGTTCCCATCAAATTCCCTTTCTGGGATTATGTTTAGGAATGCAATGTTCCGTCATTGAGTGGGCGAGAAATATCGCCCAATTAAACCCTGCCCATAGTGCCGAATTTGAACCCCAAACGCCTAACCCCGTCATTAACCTATTACCCGAACAAGAAGATGTGGTGGACTTAGGCGGAACCATGCGTTTAGGACTGTATCCTTGCCGCATATTGCCCAATACCTTAGCTGCCCAACTCTATGAAAAAGAAGTGATTTATGAACGCCATCGACATCGCTATGAATTTAATAATGCCTATCGCAACCTTTTCTTAGAAACGGGATATGTGATCAGTGGAACTTCTCCCGATGGACGGTTAGTGGAAATTATCGAATATCCCCAACATCCGTTCTTTATTTCTTGTCAATTTCATCCTGAATTTCACTCTCGTCCTAGCCATCCCCATCCCCTATTCCAAGGGTTTATCAAAGCTGCCCAAGACTATACAGGAGAACCTTTGGGAACTTCAGAAATACAGGAAGATTTTACTCCTAAAACTCCACTTCCAGCCAATTTAGTATAAGCACGATCTGGAGGCAAACTGGTGGCATTCTGGGCTAAAATTCCATTTGAGCGTCAAATCTATGTGATCGATTTAGACCGCATAGATACGTTTATTTGTGCCACGAATGGTAAAATTTCCTTTTGGTTACCCGATAGTCAAACGCCCATTGTCCTGACTCCCCAAGGCGAATTGGAAAGTTACTTGAAAGTTCAAAAGTATATTCATAACTGTTTAGAGAATCGGAAGGATAGAAATTGGCTCAAGTTCCACTATGAGCGCAATGACTATTTTATCAATTTGATTCAGATCAGTTTGTTTGCCTATCATCCAGGGAATAAAAAGTTGACCTTTTGGTTGCCCAATAGTCAGACAGAAATTGTCCTCAATCCGAAATTTCATGAGCAAGCCTATCATGAAGTCATTGAGTATATTCGACAACAAACTCATTATTCTTTGGATGATGAATAAGCAATAGCTTGTATGGCTTAGGTTCTAAGGCTTCAAGCTGTACCTCATAGAAAAGAGAAACACTATAGACCTCTTGACATCAGTGAGCAGGAAATAAATAGTAATTCAGTCATCCTGTCTTCTTATGGTTATTCCTTCTAAAAAAAAGGTCTCTCAAACCTTAAGATACTCAAGTGGAAGAGAAAAATTTTTTCTCCCCTACAGCATTTTTTCTTCTGTTGAGAGAGGTTCTTTATCTTTTCTTAAATTTTAATCCGACCAGACTAGGTTATTATAGTATGCTAAAAACTGTTTCAGCATAGATCGAGAAATTATGGTAAATTCAACCCATCATCAAATTGTAATTGTTGGCGGAGGTTCCGCAGGAATTACAGTAGCAGCCCAGCTCTTAAATGCAAACTCTAATTTAGATGTGGCGATTATTGAACCGTCAGAAAAGCATTATTATCAACCGGCTTGGACATTAGTCGGTGGTGGAGCATTTGCCGCAGAAGATACGGTCAAACCCGAAAAAGAATGTATTCCAGAAAAAGCAACTTGGATTAAAGCCTATTGTCAGGAATTTCAGCCCGATCAAAATCAAGTGGTTACCCAGGATGGAAGTGTGGTTTCTTATGATTATTTGGTGGCTTGTCCTGGGCTACAAATCCATTGGGATTGGGTGGAAGGGCTACCCGAAACATTAGGGAAAAATGGGGTTTGTAGTAATTATGCCTTTGAGCAAGCCCCCAAAACTTGGGAAATGATTCGCAATTTCAAGGGCGGTACCGCGATTTTTACTTATCCAGGTACGGCGATTAAATGCCCCGGTGCCCCCCAAAAGATTATGTATTTAGCCGATGAAGCGTTCCGGAAAAATGGGCTTCGCGATCGCTCTAAGGTTATGTATTGCACGGCAACCGGTGGGATTTTTGGCGTTCCTGCCTATGCCAAACCGTTGATGGAAATTGTTAAGCGCAAAGATATTGAGATGCGGGTTAAATATAACCTGAAAACTATTAAAACCGATCCCAAAGAGGCCATTTTTGAGGTGACGACAGATGAGGGTGTGGAGTCGGTGAGTATTCCTTTCGATCTCCTCCATGTCAGTCCACCAATGAGCGCTCCAGATTTTGTCAAGAATAGTCCTTTAGCGGGTACGGAAGGAGCAGCTAAAGGTTGGATCGATGTGAATAAGTTTACCCTCCAGCATAATCGCTATCCTAATGTGTTTGGCCTCGGTGATGCCTCATCTCTGCCTACGTCCAAAACCGCTGCTGCTGTGCGTTCAGAAGCACCTGTACTGGTGCAAAATTTGTTGGCTCTGATGGAGTCTAAATCCCTGAATAATCAGTATGATGGTTATGCGTGTTGCCCCTTAGTGACGGGATATGGCAAGGTGATCTTTGCCGAGTTTGATTATGATAAAAATCCAAGTCCTACATTTCCCCTCGAACCAACGGAGGAACGCTATAGCATGTGGTTGCTCAAGCGCTACGGTTTGCCGTTCCTGTACTGGAATCGTATGCTCAAAGGTAAGAATTTTGAGCGATCGCTGCTAAAAAAATAGGTTATAACCACACATTTTGTAGGGGGGAAAAATTTTTCGCCCCTACATGCAGATTTTTCTATCTTCAATTACTGCGATCGGCCCAGATCTGAGCTGAATTTGCATTCTCACCATAAGTAATAACCCGCTCCTGAGCCGCTCCATAGTTTTCACTATCCTCTGGCACTTGAGCCATTAAATCCCGTGCTTGCTGCCATTGACTAGAAACCTCTTCCCATTCAGCACGGGTACTAGCCGTTTGCGCCAGTTCAGCAGCACTCATCGCTAGGTTAATCCCCTCTCTCCACGGATCGGTTGAAGCTGGGGGAACTGATGCCGGATTTGCAGGTGTGGCTTCCGGTTCTGTCGTTTCTGGTGGGCTTTCTACGGCTGTCTCAGGGGCTGCTGTGTCAGGAGCAATTTCCGGTGCAGTTGCAGGCAGGAGAGGAGCTGGAGCCGGACGTAGGAAAAACCACCAAACTGCGCCACCAATGACAGCAACAATAGGGATTGCCAACAAAGGCAAGAACTTCTTCGCCCCTGATTTCTTCTGCTCTCCAGATTCATCAAGCTCTGAGTCTAAAGGTTCCGCACCATCGAGATCGTTACCGTTATAAGAATTTAAATCCTCATCCGGATCGTCAAGGGCAAAATTGGGTAGCTCTTCCTCATCTTCTTTCCCTTGCAACAAGTCAATTGTATCGCTCCAACTCGGCTTTTTCGATCCAATTTGACGGCCGTAGATCTGTAGGGTTGGGAACGAGTCAATACCCATATTGAGGATTTCGTCATGAACGATCGCCACATATTCTTCCTGTTCGGGTATGTTTTCCCCTTCCAGGAGGATATGTAAACAGCCTTCTTTAACCAGTGCTTTGGCGGTAACCCCTTGGGGTTGTAAGACACTGTTGAGAGCATCGGTGATCTCTGCTGGATTAGGTTGTGCCATGGCGCTGAGTACCCTGAACCGGATGAATTTGGACAAGGAGGAGTGAGACAGACAATGGTGACTCAGGTTAAGTCTTCAATTCCTGGCCCATTACTATCTCGCGTCAATAGTAGCAGAGTTTGAGGCTCTGTGGGATTTTTTTGGCTTACAGGGTACTGAATATTTTATTCGAGATCAAGTGTTACAAGAGGCAATTGGATCAATCTCATACTGATATGACTACTATTTACCTAAGGAGAGGAATTCTAGACATAGCGGCTAAACAGGGTTTCGTTGACTACTCATTACCAGCGTACTAGGGATGAATCGCGCGATCGCCCAAAGCGCTATATTAGAATCCAACATCAAGCTCACACTATAAATTCTATGCCTAAATTAACCATCAAAGACTTAGAATATCTCCAAACCCAGCATCCCAACTATCGGATGGAATTAGTTCAAGGAGAAATTATCTTTATGAGTCCTTCGGGGTTAGAATCAGATGAAGTCGCTGCTGCTATTGTCGCTGAATTATCCCATTGGGTGAGACCGCGAAAATTAGGGCGAGTCATTGCCTCTAGTGGTGGATTTCGTTTACCCAATGCTGATGGAGATGTTCGCGCACCAGATGCTTCTTTTATCCTCGCTCAACGTTTACCTCGCACCACTGATAGTTATGCTGAATTAGTGCCAGATCTCATGTTTGAAGTTAAGTCGAAAACCGATAGTCTCACCAAATTGCGCGATAAAATTCAAGAATTTATAGCATTAGGAACTCAGGTAGGAGTATTGGTCGATCCAAGAACTCGTACCATGGAAGTTTATCAACTCAATCAAGACCCGATAACGTTAGGTGATGGAGATATTTTTACGGTTCCGGAATTGCTCCCTGGATGGGAATTACCGGTGGTCGAAATCTGGGCCCCGGAATTTGATTAAATGGAGCCGATCCCATTGTGACTGAGTATGTTATACTACGGGCTGATCTCTACTCAGGCTGCATCTTGGTTTTTCGCTTTGATCTATCTGAATGGAGATCGTTTCTGTTTCTGAACCTATTGATAAACAGCCTAAATTGAAGTACCAATCGACAAAAGTTTTTGATGGATTTTCTACTTGCTTTCGACAGTGGCGATCGCAAGGTTCTCATTGTCATTTTTTACACGGTTATAGCGTCTCGTTTAAGGTTTGGTTTGAAGGAGAGCTAGATCACCATTGTTGGGTTTGGGATTTTGGTGGGATGAAAAAAGCCAGGACTCAAATTGATGGCATGAATCCGAAAGCATGGATGGAGTATATGTTTGATCATACGGTGATTGTAGCAGAAGATGACCCCTATTTACCGAGTTTTTATCAACTACAAGAACAGGGGGTGATTCAGCTTCGAGTGCTTCAAGCAGTCAGTGCAGAAAAGTTTGCTGAGTTGGTGTTGACTAAGCTTAATGAATTTGTGCAGACGGAAACTGCAGGTAGAGTAAGAGTTAAGCGTGTTGAGTTTCGGGAACATGAACGAAATTCTGCTGTAGTAGAAAGTAATTAATGATTAATAATTACGGTGGACATCTAAATAATTGTGTACGTTATACTATCGCTAATGAACTTAACTGACAGTATTTTATCTGATTGTATGCATTAGAAAAAGATAGAGAAAAGAGAAGGGTCTCTCCTATACTCTTTCCTCTATTTTAGCACTCTAGCGCTACAATCAATCGCACCTAATGCCCTATTTTAGCTGAGACAGCCCACTACGCTGCGGCAGGTTCTTCATAGGGAATAAATAGCTTTTTCTGCGCTCCACAGATAGGGCAACTCCAATCATCGGGAATCGCAGAAAAGGGAGTTCCGGGAGCAATTCCAGAATCAGGGTCGCCTTTTACTGGATCGTAGATCATCGAACATTGACGACAAATCCATTTTTGCGTCGCTTCATCATCGCTGGGGGCTTTTTTGGTTGCAGTTTGACCCTCTAAAACCTTGAGAGCATCCGTATATTGACGAGCGTGATGCTGTTCAATACTGGTGAGCAGGCCGAAATTGTGGGCTGCTTTACGGAAGATTTGAGCGTGTTCTTGGGATTCTTGGGTTTGAGCTTCAAATTCAGCTACTGCATCGCTGTCACGGTCTTCTCTGGCTGCTTGAGCAAACTCTGGATACATGGTGGTGTATTCGTAAGTTTCTCCTTCAATGGCTAGTTCTAAGCATCGGGAGGCGATCGCCTTTTTCTGCTCTTCTGTCAACGATTCAGTATCATCAACTACCAGTTCGGGATGAATGAGGCGAAAATGGGCAAACCCATGTTCAGTTTCCTGATTTGCTGTTTCTCGAAAGAGTTTCGCCAATTCTGGCATCCCTAACTTTTTCGTCACTTCAGCAAAAAATAAATACTTACGGTTTGCCATTGACTCTCCACCAAAGGCAGCCTCGAGATTTTTAGCGGTGTTGTTATTGGATAAATCCATAGTTCACGTTTGTTTTTGTTTGAGCAGGTCATTATATCTTAGTAGAATGCAGCCATTTATGAAATAAACGGGTTAATCTCGGCATAACAACATAAGCCAATAAAACAACAACTAATCCGGTCATAATGGCTTGGCGGAGAAGAAAGTGCAGGGCAGATAAATGAGGGGTAACCAGATAACCCAAGATTGATGAACAGACAAAAACTCCCAGCCAAGTCACTAAGACGGTTTTATATTTTGGAGGAGGAGAAAATATGGTATTGGGGAGAGAAACCAGCGCTTCTAATCCGGTGAGAATCTGTACATTTTCTTGCTTTTCAGTCAGGGGTTGAGCGCGTTCAATCCATTCTTTTCGCTCTGGCGATCGCAGCCAGTGACAGAGATTGTGATAGCGATCGAAACGGAGAATAATCACATATTCCTTTCTCGAACCTGATTGAGGTCTGAGAATAGTTACCCCCTGATGACCCTCAAATTCTCTGGCCACTTCAGAAATGCTTTGCAACCACTCTTCATATCCAGATTCGCGACCTGGGCGAATATAATGGGAAATGACAGCAGTCACTTGTTGATTTTGATTATTTGCGTCATTCATACTTTCTGGGGGAGTGGGGGGATAGGGGGATTTAATCATAGGATTAAAAGGTGACAGCGCGAAGCGCTGTCATGAAGTACAGTAGCAACAATGAGCAAACCAATTCCTTAAATATTTCCGATCAATTAAGTCCAGGGCTACAGCCAGAAGAGTATCAATCATAGAGCGGGTAGTAGGAGAGAAATTAGAAATAAAAGACTTCAACTCTATCCTGGGTAATAGCTCCAACTAAAGTCACTTTTGACCCTCGATAAAAGAGTTTCATTTCCCTGAATCTTGTCCCTTTTTCTGAGCGACAATAAGGGACGCTTCCCCGTATAAGAATAACCGTTTGATCTATAAAAATTAGGTTTTCTGGGTCTATATCTCTAATTTTCTCCCAATACTCCACTCTCAATTTTTGCACCCTTTCCGTCTCTGCTTGAGTACTATACCTCGTTAGTATGCATTGGTATCAAGCATTTAAGGATTTGATGCTATCCTACCTTGCCCTGCTGCCTTGCCGAAATCCCTGCCAGCGCCGCCAGGTTCCTCGTACATAATGCCATTGTTGGTAAGTGTGGTAGGTAACGAATAGCAAAAAACCATAAGATGACCAAAAGTGGAGCGCACGCCCCAACTCTACCTGGTCTTCATTGGGGGGAAACAAATCTGGAACCACCAGCCCGAATAATTTTACACCATTGGCTTGGAAAGAGTTGGAGAAGAAAAAACCAGTCAGGGGAACCCCCACCATCAAGATGTACAGGCTCAGGTGTAAAAGGGTCTTCTGCCACCATTTGGGAGTGGTTTTGGGAAAGCGCTTGGCATATTTTTTCCCCCAAACACGAACTAAGGTGATAACACGCCAAGCTAAGAGAATCAGAGAGATAATTGCGATCGATTTATGAAAGTCGTAGAGTCCATTACGACCAGGGAGATCTCGTGGCAAACGAGCCATGATTGGCCCAGTGCAAAACAAAATAAGATAACAGCCCGCCATCCACCAATGCACGCTCATTAAGTGTTGAAAAGCTGAAGTTTTTCGAGGTTTGTTTTGTTTTGTTGTCATGATCGCATTT
This sequence comes from Roseofilum reptotaenium CS-1145, assembly GCF_028330985.1. Classification (NCBI taxonomy): domain Bacteria; kingdom Bacillati; phylum Cyanobacteriota; class Cyanophyceae; order Desertifilales; family Desertifilaceae; genus Roseofilum; species Roseofilum reptotaenium. The sequence goes on from NZ_JAQMUE010000072.1 coordinate 84,988, forward strand.
CTTTTCGATTTTAATTTTTAATTGATCTTAGTAGCAACAGGCGCAAGCTAGACCTCCCCAAAATTGAGATAGACTACCCGGTTGATTCAAAGAGAATAACTTTAAGTTGGGTCGTTTTGGTGAGTGAATACCTGAAGTCCACCTCTGCTCAGATGCAGGAATAACACTGATCCGAGAATCATTATGATATCCCCCAAAATATTTTACCGGAGACCAATCTGGACTAATAGGTAAGGGTGGAGGAGATAAGTTGCTAAATTCTTCACTGCCATAAACGGGTTGACCATCGACAAGGGTTAACACGGATTCAAGATGTTTGATTCTCTCTTCGGGTACAGAGAAAAAATCTTCTGATAGGACGGCTAAATCTGCCAATTGACCGGGCATAATTGCGCCTTTATTTCCCTCTTGATTGGAGAACCAAGCGGCAGCCGTGGTATATAGCCTTAAAGCCTCCATGCGATCGAGACGGTTGGCTTCAGAATAAAGGGTTGTGCCGCCAACAGTTTTGCCAGCTACTAACCAATATAAACCGACCCAAGGATTGTAACTGGCGACTCGCGTGCCGTCTGTTCCCCCGGATACTGGCACATCCATCGCCATGATTTTTTTAATGGGAGGAGTACGATTAGCAGCCTGCACGCCATATCGGTCAAGAAAGTATTCGCCTTGATACGCCATCCGATGTTGAAAGGCAATGCCACCACCTAACGCTTTGACTCGCTCAATATTGCGATCGCTAATCGTCTCTGCATGATCTAAAATCCAGTGCATTCCATTAAAGGGAATTTCGCGGTTCACTCTCTCAAATATATTTAAAAACCGCGAGATCGATTGATTATAGGTGGCATGGAGTCGGAATGGCCATTTATTAGCAGCCAGAAGTTGAATCACCTCTGTAAGTTCGGCTTCCATGTTGGGATTGAGATCGGGACGAGGTTCGGTAAAGTCTTCAAAATCTGCGGCTGAGAAGACTAACATTTCTCCTGCACCATTGAGGCGATAAAAATCGTCTCCTTGTCCCGGATTGGCAATGTTAATCCAGCGTTCAAAATTGGCTTTTTCTGCCCCTGGGTTTTGGGTAAACAGGTTATAAGCGACCCGAACAGTCATCAATCCTTCTTTGTGGAGGTGGTCAATGATTTGATAGTCATCGGGATAATTTTGTCCTCCACCACCGGCATCAATGACGCTGGTAATCCCCAAACGGTTCATTTCCCGCATGTAGTGACGACTGGAGTTGATTTGATCGTCTAAACTTAATAGGGGGCCTTGGGCGATCGTTGCATAAAGAATGGCCGCATTGGGTTTAGCAATCAGCATTCCTGTCGGATTACCATTGCGATCTTTTTCAATGACTGAACCGGGAGGGGGTGTAGTATTACGGTCTATCCCTAGAGCGCGTAATGCAGCCCCATTGAGCAGGGCACGATTGTATAGATTGAGAATAAATACGGGTACATCTCTCGATACCGCATTAACTTCTGCCAACGTCGGCATCCGGCGTTCAGCAAACTGAAATTCACTCCACCCACCAATCACCCGTACCCATTGAGGGGCAGGGGTTCTCGCGGCTTGTTCTTTGAGCATTCGCAGGGCATCCGCGAGGGAGGGCACACCATCCCAGCGCAGTTCCATGTTATAGTTTAAACCACCTCGAATCAAGTGAGTATGACTATCATTTAAGCCGGGAATGACCGTGCGACGATTCAGATTAATGGTTTGGGTGCGATCGCCGCGATACGCCATCACTTCCTTTTCCGTACCCACTGCGAGAAAACGGTTACCCTTAATTGCGACAGCTTCAGCAAAGGAGCGGCGATCGTTTTGGGTAGCAATCCGGGCATTATAAAGAATTAGATCGGCTTTTTGACTCGTATCAGTAGGGTTTTGTCCCCATGATTTCCCTTTATCTAATAGATACGTCGAAAATCCTGCGGCTAAAGCCCATTTAAAAAAATCTCGTCGGTGGAATTTGTGGTATTGATTCATAATGAGTTAGTCATACTGTTAGATGACAGGTCAAGTTTCTTGTACATCACATAGACATCAACAAAGCCTTGTGACGGATGTAAACACGCTTCCGGTAATGTCCCCACAATCTCGAAGCCCAGTTTCCGCCAGAGCCGAACAGCAACCGTATTGGTTGACACCACAAAGTTGTATTGCATCGCCCGAAATCCAAGTCTTACAGCTTCTGTCTGAGAGTGTTTGAACAGAGCAGAAGCGATGCCCTTCCCACGAGCTGCTTCTGCCACGATGTAGCCAGAATTGCAAACATGAGAACCCGGTCCGGGTTGATTTACCTTTAGATAGTAAGTTCCCTGTATTAACCCATCTGAATTTTCTGCAACGCAGGTAACTACTGGCATTTCAACCCAAACTTTAAATGCCTCTTCTTCTGTAATATGAGTTGCAACGCTGTAGGTCTCACCTGCACGAAATACAGGCTCGATAATTTGCCAAGTTGCTGGCCAGTCAGCTTGTTCTAGAGGTCGAATAATCATCACGCATCAAGGGGATTGTTTTCAGAGGTTATTTTAGGCTGACCTTCCAGGGTTAGGCAATCTCTTATCCATTACAATGCTTGGTGATTTGTGCTATATTGAATCAAATATTCAGGGCATTATTCAGAGCCAGATCAACAGTATGAAAAATCAAACGCCTAGTTTTCATCAAAAGTGCTATGAACTTTTAACAAAAATTCCCCAAGGTCAGGTCACAACCTATAAAGAAATCGCAAAAGCCCTCAATACTAAAGCCTATCGTGCCGTGGGAAATGCGATGGCTCGTAATGACAATCCGATTGTCATCCCTTGTCATAGAGTGGTCAAAAGCAATGGCGAAATTGGTAATTATCGTTTAGGAGTACCTCGTAAAAAGGAATTACTCCTAAACGAGGGCATTACGATCAAAAATAATCGGATCGAAAATTTGAGTGAAGTCCTTTATCAATTTTAAACCGATTCAAACGGTTTAGAACCTATTTTCAATCACCAATTCGCTCAACGGCAATTGTCCGGGTTTTGGCCAAGGTTCTTTAAATTTTTTACCAATGGCAACCATTGGCCCCATTACATGGTCTGCGGGTAAATGAATCAGTTCTGCAACTTTTTCAATGTCAAAGCCAATCATTGGGCAAGAATCATAGCCCATTGCTTTAGCTCCTAACATCAAGGTTTGCATCGCCATACCAATCGAGCGTTGAGCCTCGTCCCGCTGTAGCCATTCCCGTCCCTCATGAAACGGCCCCATCCAACCTACTAATAAATCAGCCACTTCTTTGGGGGCATTTTGCCAATAGCGTTCGGGGGCTTTCTGCCAGGCTTTCATATCTGCTGTAAACAGAATTAGTAAAGAAGCATCTGTCATTTGTGCTTGGTCATTGCCCAACTCTTTGCGAATTTTTTCACGTAATTCGGGATCGCGAAGAATTACAAAACGCCAATGTTGAATATTAAAACTCGTTGGAGCTTGAATCATAGCTTCCAGAAGTTTTCCCTCTTCTTCTGGAGTCAGTTTATGATTGGGATCGAAACCTTTAATCGAACGACGTTGATAAATCGCCTGTAAAGTATCCATTGAGTCAAACTCCTCTTGATTGGTTTAATGCTTCACGAATTAATCTATTAGAATACTGGAATTACTGTTGTGTAGCAAAATAGCTGGTCATCAAATTTCGATAGTTGGGAATGTACTTAGAGAGTAAAGCCCCCAAACCTTCAATATCATTGCGCCAGTCACGATGGAGTTCGCAGGCGACACTAAACCAATTCATCATTTGTACCCCAGCCCCTTGCATCCGCAATAATGCTGCATCTCGTACATCTTTGCTAAATGTACCCGACGCATCAGCTACCACAAAAACATCAAAGCCTTCTTCCAGGGCACTTAAAGCAGGAAACGTCACACAAACATCCGTCACAACTCCCGCCATAATCAGTTGTTTACGACCGGTATCTTTGATGGCTTTCACAAAGTCTTCATTATCCCAAGCATTAATTTGACCGGGACGAGCAATATAAGGGGAATTGGGATGAAATTCTTTAATTTCGGGAACTAAAGGGCCATTAGGGCCATTTTCAAAACTGGTGGTTAGGATGGTTGGAAGATTAAAGAATTTCGCTGATTCTGCTAAAGCCAAAACGTTATTCTTAAATTCATTGGGTGAATAATCTTGGACTAATGAGATTAAACCCGCTTGATGATCGATAAGTAAAACGACGGCATCATCTTTAGATAGACGTTTGTATTGATAAGAATCAGGCATGATTATTGATTACAGATTGAGACAACATAGCGGTGTTATCAAGCTAAATAACATTAGCTCGATCTTTACAAAGTAATGGGTCGTTAAGTGATTAATTAAGGGCTGCTACACAAGCAGATGAATTTTGTACCAGCCACCCTCATCATAAAATGGTTCTCTAAAAAAGACAATATAGTATTTTAGAGACACATTGTCTCTATTTTGTTTACAATTCAGGGTCTGATGGATAAGTTTGAAAGTATACATGCATTCACACAAGTCGTTGAAGAAGGTAGCTTTGCTGCGGCGGCGAGAAAAATGCAGCTCTCGCGTTCAGCAGTGAATAAGCTGGTGATTGCTTTAGAGAAGTATTTGGGAGTGCCATTGCTCTACCGTACAACGCGTCAAGTTACACTGACCGATAATGGTCAAGCATTTTATGAACGCTGTCTTGATATTCTTCATCGCTTAGAAGAAGCAGAATTCAGTATTTCTGAGCAACAGACTGAACCGAAAGGAAATCTGAAAATCAATGCTCCGATGTCTTTTGGTCTCTCCTTTTTAGGTGCAAAAATAGCTGAGTTTATGACTCAATATAAACAGGTTAAAATCCAATTGACGTTAGAAGATCGTTTTGTAGATCCGATCGCTGAAGGTTACGATCTGGTTATTCGCATCAGCTTACCTCTAAAATCTCCAAGTTTGATTGTTCACCCCATTGCCACTATTTCTCGCGTCATTTGTGCAGCCCCGAGTTACCTCAACAACAGAGGGATTCCGACTGAGATTGAAGACTTAAAACAACATTCGTGTATGCATTATGGATATTTGGCAACTGGGGAACGTTGGCCCTTCATTTATCAAGGAGAAGAAAGACTTATTTCTATTGATGGGGTCTTTTGTTCTAACAATGGAGAAGTTTTGCGAGATGCGGCTGTCAATGGATTGGGCATTGTAATGTTGCCCAACTTTATTGTCGAACAAGATTTAAGGAAAGGAAATTTACAGGTTCTCTTGTCGAACTATAACGTTCCAGAATTGACGTTATATGTCGTGTATCCGGTAAGTTCGAGCATTTCCAAGAAGGTTAAGCTATTTACTCAATTTATGCAACAGGCATTGGATGAGGTTAAATGTCAGGATTCAGAAACGGGAACTCTTAAGCCAAAATAGGTTACTACTAATTCCGTTGAACCGGTATTTCGTAATTCATGAATTTCTCCAACATCAATGGCAATGCAAGTGCCTGGAGAAAGGGTATACTCCTGGTTATCTACGGTAATAATCCCTGTGCCAGATTCAATAAAAAAGACTTCGCACATATCTTGATGGGCGTGACCATTCGCGACTTCTCCAGGGGGAAATTTGGCTTGGGAAAAGTTGGTTAAATGGGGTAAGTCCCCAATACGTAACATGACTTGTTTATGGATATTGGCATTATGCGAAACGCCTTCTTGGGGGATGTCGTTTAAGGTCGTGATTTTCATTAGGGAATAGGGAATAGGGAATGGGGAATAAACGCATTATGGTTCATCTAGAGATTCAGACTCTAAGGACTTCGGTAAATTGCGGATGACCTCGGCTTGAAACCAAACCCTGAGAATAGTTTGTAACTGTACTCGACTAATATAGGGCCATCCTCCTTCGGTTTCCATGTCTCGCAGCAGGGTATACAAGGCTTGACGGTTATTGGGAAGGGAGTCTTGAAACCAGGTTTCTCGAATATAACGATGCATGTCTTCGAGACTGCGAAGGATAGCTAATAAGGTAACGGCATCCTTTTGATGTGTAGCGGCTAGGCTTTGTATCCGCTCTAGAGTGGCGTTGAGTTCCTGTTCCCAGGGTTGTAGAGTAGGGTCTAAATCCTTGTCCATCCGTGATTGAATTGTTTACCTATGTTAGGGTGATTGAATTATATTTTACTGTAACCGAAAACTGGCGATCGCCGCTATCCCATCGATTAAAAGTTGGATTGGAGGATTCGATCGATTTGTTGAAACAATTCGGACTCAGTGGAAGAGTTATCTAACAGGCGATCGCCTCGCTGGCATTTTTCAGCTAAGGGCATTTGAGAGTTGATTCTCATCTGCGCTTGTTCTAAAGTCAAGTGATTGCGGCGCATTAACCGTTCTATTTGTTGCGCTTCAGAACAGTAGACCACCCAAATCTCCTCGACTAGATCGGTCATCTGGGCTTCAAAGAGGAGGGGAATGGAGAAGACTAGGGTATCCTGGGGAGAGGATTGATTGAGGTCATGGTATAGGCGATCGCGCACATAAGGATGAATTTGCTCCTCTAACCATTGCCGCTCTACGGGGTTACTAAAGACAATTTCCCCTAACTGCTGACGATTTAATCCGCCTCCTGGTAACTCAATAGTCTTTCCATATCGTTGCACAATGCGTTGGAAAATCGGCGATTTCGGTTGCACTGCTTCTCGTGCATACCGATCGGCATCAAACACGGGTAAACCATAACGTTGTTCAAGATATCCAGTAACCGTACTTTTCCCAGTCGCAATTCCCCCCGTAATTCCAATTTGCGCTTGTTTTTGGCTCATCGTTGAGATCGTCCCTCTTATTCGTCATTTCCAATAACAATGAAATATATAGAACAAGGAAGGAGCGAAAAGAATTTCGCCCCTATTCGTATTAAATGATTAATACGGCCATTTCCAGTTGACAATCTCTTCCCTATCAATGCCTTGTTCGCGGGCATATTGGAGGTTTTCGATAATGGCATTTTTCATCCGTTCTTTGACATAGGCAGCCGCAGAACCGAGTTTCGGCACGCGGTCAATTACATCAATTACGAGGTTAAAGCGATCGACTTGGTTATTGATCGCTAATTCCAGAGGGGTGTTAATGTTTCCTTTTTCTTTGTAGCCGCGAACATGAATCCGGTCTTGATTAGCGCGGCGATACACCAGTTTGTGGATTAACCAAGGATAACCATGGAAGTTGAACATTACAGGTTTATCAACGGTGAAAAGGCTGTTAAAGTCGCGATCGCTTAAACCATGGGGATGCTCCCCTTCTGACATCAGTTTAAACAAATCAACAACATTAATAAACCGTACTTTAAGATCCGGGAATTCATCGCGCAAAATAGCAGTTGCAGCCAAAGATTCCATCGTCGGAATATCGCCACAGCAAGCCATAATCACATCCGGCATATCCGGGTCTTTGCCACAGTCATCATTACTGGCCCATTCCCAGATGCCAATCCCTTTGGTGCAATGTTTAACCGCATCCTCCATATTGAGATATTGCAGGTGCATTTGTTTATCCGAGATGATCACATTTACATAGTCAGTGCTGCATAAACAGTGGTCAGAAACCGAGAGTAAGCAGTTGGCATCGGGGGGGAAGTAAACGCGAACCACATCGGGACTTTTGTTGGTTACCAGGTCTACAAATCCAGGGTCTTGGTGGCTAAAACCGTTGTGATCTTGTCGCCAAACGAGGGAAGAGAGGAGAATATTTAAGGAAGATACGGAGGCCCGCCAGGGGACTTCATTTTTACAGATATCTAACCATTTGGCATGTTGGTTAAACATCGAATCCACTACATGGGCAAAGGCTTCGTAAGTATGGAAGAGTCCATGACGACCGGTCAGTAAGTAGCCTTCTAACCATCCTTGCAAGGTATGTTCGCTGAGGATTTCCATGACCCGACCATCCGTAGAGAGTTCGCTACCGTCGAGGTCTTCGGGAAGAAAGTCAGCCATCCAGACTTTTTTGCTCACTTCGTAGACCGGATGGAGACGGTTAGAAGCCGTTTCATCGGGGCCGAAGAGCCGGAAATTATTTGGGTTGTCGCGCATAACTTCCCGCAGAAAGTAGCCGAGGAATTTCGTATTTTCCACTTCCACAGTGCCCGGTTTGGGGATTTCTACAGCAAAGTTGCGGAAGTCTGGCATTTTTAGATCTTTGCGGAGGATGCCACCGTTAGCACTCGGGTTCGCACTCATGCGGCGATCGCCTTTTGGAGCCAGTTCTTTTAATTCTGGAATCAGTTTGCCGTTCTCATCAAACAGTTCTTCCGGTTTATAGCTCTTCATCCACTCTTCCAACAAACGCACATGCTCTGGGTTACTGTGCATTCCGCCCATAGGCACTTGGTGCGCTCTCCAAAAGCCTTCTACTTTGTGACCATTTACTTCTTTGGGCCCCGTCCAGCCTTTAGGAGTCCGCAGAATAATCATTGGCCAGCGGGGGCGTTTGGCTTTTCCTGTTCGACGAGCCTCTTCTTGAATTGCCCGAATATGGTTAATACAAGTTTCCATCGTTCCGGCCATCTTTTGGTGCATAATGGCCGGGTCATCACCTTCAACCACATAGGGGGTATACCCATAGCCGATAAATAAGCTTTCAAGTTCCTCTGCACTGATGCGAGAGAGAACCGTTGGGTTGGCAATTTTATAGCCGTTCAGGTTAAGAATAGGCAAAACCGCCCCATCCCGGATTGGGTTCAGGAATTTGTTTGAGTGCCAAGCTGTAGCCAGAGGGCCGGTTTCCGCTTCTCCATCTCCAACCACCACAGCCGCGATCAGGTCGGGGTTATCATACACTGTTCCGTAGGCATGGGAAACACTGTAACCGAGTTCTCCCCCTTCGTGGATAGAACCGGGAGTTTCTGGGGTACAATGACTGCCGATATGACCGGGGAACGAGAACTGCTTGAAGAATTTCTGCATCCCTTCTTCGTCTTCGCTTTTGTCTGGATAGACTTCAGAATAGGTTCCTTCCAGATAAACGGGGCCTAAAACTCCAGGGGCACCATGGCCGGGACCGGCTAGGTAGATTGCGTTGAGGTCATATTTGTTAATCAGCCGATTGAGGTGAACATAGCTGAAACTGAGGGCTGGGGATGCTCCCCAATGACCGAGGAGGCGGTATTTTATATGTTCGGGTTTAAGAGTTTCTTTTAGTAATGGATTGTCTCGCAGATAGATCATACCTACAGCAAGATAATTACAAGCCCGCCAGTAGGCATCCATTTTTTTTAACTCATCGGGGGAGAGTGAATTTTCCTGGGGACTGAGTCTTTCAGGTGAAGCTACCATAAGTTCTAATCTATCTTAACGAAAGGGCCAAATGCTTGAAGTTGTGTCAATTTTGAGCCGTCACTTTTCAGTTCCAAGCCATGCTTCTGAACTTTTGGTATCTTAAACTCCTTTACCAGCGAAATGTCCCCAGAGTCCAAAAATCTTAAGATTTCCTTTGGGTTCCCAGAGTGGCGTTTATCCCTCTTCTATCAACCCGCTCTATAGAACTCTAATGATATTGCTTTTGGAGAAACTTTAAGGTAAGATTAAATTTATGTCTGCTATCTTAATCTCCACATTCTAGAGTCAAGAAATCTACCTGAGAAATACTTGCTACTGAATGGGATTGCAAGTCAGCGCTATCTCGTATATTGCTCGCAGCAATGAATATAAAAAACACTTTTTCTCCATTCAGTATTACCAGAATCCTCACTGTTTTCTTTCTTCTTTTTAGTCTGGTTAACCTCGTTATCCAACTGGCAAAGTATGGATTTAACTATCGTCAAGAATGGATGGTTATTTTTAATATGGATCGGGAAATGAACTTTCCCACTCTATATACGGTACTCTTGCTGGCCTTCTGCTCATTTTTGTTTAAGCTTATCTTCCAACTGGAGAAGCGTGAAAAATTGCCCTTTGCTTCTTACTGGAGAGTCTTGCATTTTATTTTTGCCTTTATGGCATTAGATGAAGGTTTACAGATTCACGAAATTATGATTATCCCGGAAGTAGGCCAACATCTACCAGGTATCTTTGCTGCTGTTTGGGTGATTCCCTATGGCGTTGTCACTTTGGGATTAATCTATTATTTTTCTAAGTTTGTCAATCATTTACCAAGACAAATTAAAAGGATGGTGATCGCCTCGGGAATTCTTTACGTGTTCGGCGTTTTAGGTTTGGAAATGATGGGTAGTATCTGGATTAGAATTGCAGGAGGAATGCAAAACCTCGTCTATTCCTTGCTCGCTAGTACGGAAGAAATGCTGGAAGTGACGGGTTTAATCGTGCTGATCCATGCCTTGCTAATTTACATTACGAAATACCATCGCCAGTCGATCGAGATTACCTTTGATATCCAAAGTCAACAATAGTCTACGAATCGGTCTTTGATAGACAAGAGGCTGGGGCACCTTGTTAAGTAGATTTTCATAGAACAATAAGATGACGGGTCATCTTAAGAGAGACTTAACTTTATATTAATATCAAAAAATTAAGGAGTTTGGTAGTTTTAAACCAAGTTTCTCTTGCTAGAACATAATGGGAACAAGCATTCCATCTGTGACCCGTCTAATCCTATGAGCCTAACTTTATATTTTCTTAGACATGGAGAAACGACCTACAGTCAAGAGGGAGGTTATTGTGGTGTCCTCGATCCTGAGTTGACCGAAGATGGAGAAAAAATGGCTCAACAGTTTGCCCAAGCCTATGCAAAATTGGATTGGAGAGCAGCTTATGTCAGTCCGATGAAACGGACGATCGCCACAGCAACCCCCTTGTGCCAAACCCTGAACCTAGAGATGGAACTGCGGGAAGGACTCAAGGAACTCAATTACGGACAATGGGAAGGAGAACAGCCCGCAACTGTAAACCAAACTTATCATGATGACTATGTTCGCTGGTTAACCGATCCAGGCTGGAATGCCCCCACAGGAGGTGAAAAGGGTATTGATGTTTCCCGACGCGTGTCTGCGGCTATCCAGGAAATTGAGGGTCGTTATCCCTCTGGCAATGTGCTGGTGGTCTCCCATAAAGCCACCATTCGGATTATGTTATGCCGCTTATTGGGGATTGATGTGGGACGATTTCGCGATCGCATTGCCATGCCAGTCGGTGGGGTGAGCATCGTAGAAATGCGCCCCCATGGCCCCTTATTACACCAATTAGCCGATCGCTCCCATCTAGAGAGCGCACTGCGATCGCGGCCTGGAACTTAGTATCCATTCTTTTTCTTTTGCAATATTTAAGGTGAGTAGACTATGGCCCATTCTTTATACGTTAGTACAACAGAAGTCGCCAGTGGAAAAGCTCTTGTTTCCTTAGGGGTAATTGAATGCTTATCCCGGAAAACGAGCAATATTGGATTTTTTCGGCCCATCATTCGTAAACCCGAAGTGGGGGATATTGATGATGATATTAAACTGATTCTCACCCATTTTAGGCTGAAACAATCTCCAGAAGATGCCTTTGGCTTATACTTGCAGGAAGCGACCGATTTACTAAGTCATCATCATTTAGATGACCTCTTGGATCGGATTATTGAGCGCTATAAACAATTAGAAAAGAAATATGATTTTGTGGTCTGTGAAGGTTCAGATTTTAAAGGTCAAGAAGCGGCTTTTGAATTCGATCTGAATGTAGAAATTGTCAAAAACTTAGGCTGTCCAGTCTTAATTGTGGGTAAAGCCAGCGATCGCACCCCAGAAGAAGCCATTAATTCCGTACAACTGCCCCTGGATGTGTATCGGGAAAAGGAATGTGATGTGGTTGGAGTGATTCTGAACTTAGCCCAACCCGATCAGGTGGATACGCTCAAAGCTAGTTTGGTAAAAGAGTTGGATTTGCCCGAGAGCTTAGTTTCAGTCATTCCCTACGACCGTCGGCTCAGTAGTCCTCGCATGCGGGATGTTGTGGAACAACTGAATGCTGAAGTCCTATATGGACATAAACGGCTCAATAACCTAGCCAACAAGTACGTGGTAGCCGCGATGCAAGTGCAACATGCCCTTGAGCGTTTAAAGGAGGGTAATTTAGCCATAACCCCTGGCGATCGCTCGGATGTTATTCTCGGTGTTGTACAGGCCGATCAATCCGTAAATTACCCTAACTTAGCGGGTTTGGTTCTTTCCTGTGGTATTCAACCGCACCGAGTGATTGCCAAACTCCTGGATGGTTTACCCGATCCACCGCCCATTTTGTGCGTCGAAAGTGATACCTATACGACGGCTTCAGCCATTCATGATCTACATATTTCCCTCACCTGTGGCGATCACGAAAAAATCCATGTGGCGATAGAAACCTTTGATCGCTACGTTAACTTACAAGAACTAGAAGAGCGTATTGAAGGGGTAAAAACCAAGGGCATGACCCCGAAAATGTTTACCTACAACTTGGTACAACAGGCCAAAGCCCAAAAACGCCATATTGTTCTTCCGGAAGGCAACGATCCTCGGATATTGCAGGCGACGAGTGTGCTGTTATCCCAAGGTTTAGTGAATATTACCCTCTTGGGTAGCCTCTCAAGCATTGAACAAACGCTGAAAAAACATAATATTCGCCTGGATTTAAACCAAGTCCAGATTATTAATCCTGCCATTAGTGAAAACTTCGATCACTATGCCGAAACCCTCTATGAATGCCGCAAACATAAAAATCTCAGCCTTGATATGGCTAAAGACTTAATCATGGATGTCTCCTACTTTGGTACACTCATGGTCTATAGTGGAGATGCCGATGGCATGGTTTCTGGAGCTGTCCACACTACCCAACATACCATTCGTCCTGCGCTGCAAATTATCAAAACTCAACCGGAGTGTTCTATTGTTTCCTCTGTCTTTCTGATGTGTTTAGAAGACCGGGTATTAGTGTACGGAGATTGTGCCGTGAATCCGAATCCCACGGCCGAACAACTAGCAGAAATTGCCCTCTCTTCTGCTGATACTGCCAAACGATTCGGTATTGAACCCAGAGTGGCCTTACTCTCCTATTCTTCTGGAGAATCGGGTAAAGGGGAAGAAGTGGAAAAAGTGAGAAAAGCCACTCATTTAGCTCAACAAAAACGCCCTGATTTGAAAATTGAAGGGCCGATTCAATATGATGCTGCTGTCGATCCAGAGGTGGGTGCTCAAAAAATGCCCAATTCTGAGGTTGCGGGACAAGCAACTGTTTTAGTTTTCCCCGATTTAAATACCGGGAACAACACTTATAAAGCCGTCCAGCGGGAAACCGGAGCGATCGCGATCGGCCCGGTTTTGCAAGGTTTGCGTAAACCCGTCAATGACCTCAGTCGCGGCTGTACAGTTACTGACATTATCAATACCGTCACCATTACTGCCATCCAAACCCAAACCATTTGTCCTCTGAATTCCCCAAGCCCATGAAAATCCTGGTTTTAAACGCGGGTTCCAGCTCCCAAAAAAGCTGTTTATATGACATTACCGGAGACCAACTCCCGGCCTATCCTCCCCATCCCCTGTGGGAAGCGACCATTGACTGGACAGTGGCCACGGACTATGGGGTAATGAAAGTCAAGGCGAATGGGATCAAGCAGGAAACCAACTTATCCAGTGATGCGAAGGAAGAGGCGATCTCTAAACTCCTGCAAACCCTGGTGAGCGGAGACACCCAAGTTTTAGAGAGCCTCTCGGAGATTAATGCTGTCGGTCATCGGGTGGTGCATGGCGGAACGGAATATTCCGAAGCTACCCGCATCACCCCAGAAGTCCAAGCCACCATTACCCAACTCATCCCCCTGGCACCATCGCACAATCCAGCCAATTTGCAGGGGATAGAAGCTGTGGAGAGGGTCTTACCCGATGTGCCCCAGGTGGCGGTATTTGACACTGCTTTTCACAGCCAGATGCCCCCAGAAGCGGCGGTATACCCTATTCCCTATGAGTGGTTTGAGCAAGGGGTGCGGCGCTATGGCTTCCATGGAACCAGTCACCGCTATTGTGCCCTACGCACGGCTGAGTTAATGGAAAAACCCCTAGAGTCGTTGAAGATGATTACCTGTCATTTGGGCAATGGCTGTTCCTTGGCTGCGGTGAAAGATGGTATTAGTGTCAATACCACCATGGGATTTACGCCTTTAGAGGGACTGATGATGGGAACCCGGAGCGGTTCGATTGATCCGGCGATCATCTTCTATCTAATGCGCGATCGCGGTTTTGATGTCAATAGCATTGACCGAATGCTGAATAAAGAATCCGGTTTTAAAGGGGTTTCCGGACTCTCTGCGGATCTGCGAACCATTCTACATGCGATGAATGAGAAGAATGAACGAGCAACATTAGCCTTCGATCTCTATATTCATCGTCTGCGGAGTGCGATCGGTCAAATGTTAGCTAGCTTGGGCGGATTAGATGTTCTGGTCTTTACCGCAGGGGTAGGCGAGAATTCAGTAGATGTGCGTCACAGAGCCTGTGAAGGCTTTGAGTTTTTGGGATTAACGTTAGATGTAGAGAAAAATATGAACTCTCCCATGGATACGGATATTACTACTCCAGATTCTGCCGTGCGTGTTTATGTCATTCATACGGAAGAAGATTGGGCGATCGCCCGTCAAACCTGGCAATGTTTGCGATAAACCCTTCGGCAGGGAAGAAACCGGGTTTCTAGCAGCCCACAGGGGAGGACGGGTTTATAGAATCGATCGCTTTGTCTCCTAAACTTGGGTGAACCCGCCCCTACTTCATCTATTTCGAGTCAATCCCAAATGTTTAAAATTTACCTCAAACAAATTACAATTACTTTCCTGATCTTATTTCTCAATCCATTAATTGCCCTGGGTCAAGAAACAACATCAAAAAATTGCCCTTCCGACCTAAGTAATACTATTAACGCTGTAATAAATCGCCCAATATTTCGTCGCTCTCGGTGGGGTATTTTAGTCGAGACCTTATCTGGAAAAAATAGAATCTACAGCCAAGATGCTGAATATTACTTTATTCCTGCTTCTACTTCCAAGCTATTAACAACCGCAGCAGTGTTACAAAAATTCAGACCTCAATTTAGGATTAGAACGTCTATTTATGGTGATGGAAACGGAAATATATATGTGGTTGGCAGAGGCGATCCTAGTTTAACCGAAACTGAACTTAAGAAATTAGCTGAACAACTCAAAAAACGGGGCATAACCAGTATAAATCAGCTTATTGCGGATAATAGTTATTTTCAGGGAACAGCCATTAATTCTAATTGGGAATGGGAAGATGTTCAAGCGGGTTATGGAGCACCCATTAATAGTTTGATTTTGAATCAAAATTCTATAGATTTAATTTTGTCTCCCCAAGGTTTAGGTCAACCTTTGAACGTAACGTTTGTCGATCCAGAGCAACGTGAAAAATGGCAAATAGAAAATAACTCTGTCACAGTTGCAACGAATGAAAAAGAATTTGTACAAGTAGGACGAAGTTTTACTCAACCCATAATTCGTATATCGGGGCAACTGCAAGTGGGTTCAGTATCGGAACCGGTTTATCTAGCAGTTGCCGAACCTATGGATAATTTTTTAAATAAATTTCGTCAGGTTTTAGAGTCAGAAGAAATTAGGGTTTCTCGAATAGTCGAAAAATCCCAAACGACCTCGAATTTAAGCTTAACTGAATTAGCTTTTGTTGAGTCTCCTACAGTGGGAGAATTGATAGAAGAAGTGAATAAAGAAAGTAACAATGTTTATGCAGAAGCGTTGTTACGTCAACTGGGTGCGAGAAGTAATTTTGCTCCTCATAATGATACGTTAGCAAAAAGCTTGGAGGAGGCAAAATTAATTTTAACTCGGTTAGGAGTTACTCCCAATAGTTTTAGGTTAAATGATGGTTCTGGATTATCTCGTCATAATTTAGTCAGTCCGGAATCTTTGGTACAAACTCTCAGAATAATGGCTAATTCTCCTTGGGCAGATCTCTATCAAAATTCTTTACCGATTGCTGGTGTAAGTGGAACTTTAAGTTGGCGTTTTAGAAATAGCTTGGCTGAGGGAAATGTACAAGCAAAAACAGGAGCATTAAGTGGAGTTGTATCTTTGGCAGGATATCTACAACCTCCCGATTTTGAACCCTTGGTTTTTAGCATTATGGTTAATCAATCTGATTTGAAAACCCAAGAGGTAAGAACTGCTATTGATGAAATTGTTTTGCTTTTGACTCAGTTGAAATATTGTGGTTAAATTAAAATAGCTTTGAGCAAATATTTTTGAGTTCGAGTGATCCAAAAACATTCAATACCGTCTCTATCAGGTTATTCCGAACCCTTCGCCAAGGAAGAAACCCGATTTCTAGCGGCCATTGGGGGAGGGCGGGTTTACAGAATTGATGGCTTTATCTGCTAAACTTGGCTGTTTCGGAACCCTTGATATCCAAGATAGTATCTACAAAACAATGATATTTCTGAACGGATAAGGAGGAACATCAAAATTCCTCCTTATCCAGACCGTTAATTAAACTACAGCGGTTTCATGTTGTGCATGAAGGCGGTCTTTTTCCAACGCTTCCGAAAGACGGTTGAGCGCGTTGACATAAGCTTGAGCAGACGCGACCACAATATCCGTATTCGCCGCATGACCCGAGTATACTCGATCTTCATGTTGGATGCGGATGGTGACTTCTCCGATCGCATCAATTCCCGCTGTCACCGACTGTACCGAGAACTCGATCAACTTATTCGGCACATTAATCACCCGATTAATCGCCTTATAAATGGCATCTACCGGTCCAGTGCCGATCGCCGCATCAGTTAGCTCTTCTCCGTCGGGAGTCCGCACGGTTACCGTTGCCGTCGGTTGCGCGCGATCTCCACAGGAGACTTGCACCAACTCTAAACGGAAGAAGTCTGGTGCTTGTTGAATCTCATCATTAACAATCGCCTCGATATCCCAGTCGCTGATCTCCTTTTTCTTATCAGCTAACTCCTTAAAGCGCACAAACGCCTTATTTAAATCGGTGTCCGACAACTCAAAGCCCAACTCTTGTAGACGGTTACCGAAGGCATGACGGCCTGAATGTTTACCCAGTACAATCTGGTTTTCACTCAAGCCAATGGACTCAGCATCCATAATTTCATAGGTGAGCTTATTCTTCAGAACCCCATCCTGGTGAATTCCCGATTCATGGGCAAAAGCATTCGCACCCACAATCGCCTTATTCGGCTGCACCAACATTCCAGTTAGATTGGACACCAATCGCGAAGTCTTATAAATTTGCTTCGTATCGATCTGGGTCAAAGGTTCTGTGGACTCTGGAGCGCGGCCAAAGAAGGGATTATAATACTGACGGCGCACATGCAGAGCCATCACTAACTCTTCCAATGCCGCATTTCCTGCCCGCTCTCCAATGCCATTAATGGTACATTCGAGTTGACGAGCGCCATTTTCCACGGCTGACAAGAAGTTTGCCACTGCCAAACCTAAATCATTATGACCGTGAACCGAAATAATCGCCTGGTCAATATTGGGTACATTCTCCTTAATACCCCGAATTAAGGCTCCAAACTCGGCTGGAGTTGTATAGCCAACGGTATCCGGGATGTTAACTGTGGTTGCCCCAGCAGCGATCGCCACTTCCAAAATCTGATATAGAAACTCCGGATCGGAACGTCCCGCATCCTCTGGCGAAAACTCCACATCATCCACAAACGACTTCGCATAAGCCACCATTTCTGGCGCAATTTTCAGCACCTCTTCCCGGCTCTTCTTCAACTTATATTGCAAATGGATATCGGAAGTGGCAATAAACGTATGAATGCGAGGTTTAGCTGCCGGTTTCACCGCATCTGCTGCGGCCTTAATATCCTGGCGAGTCGCTCTAGCCAACCCGCAAATGGTTGGCCCCGTTTCCGTTCCCACTGTAGCGGCAATCTTCTGAACTGCGTCAAAATCCCCCGGACTCGCAAACGGAAAACCGGCCTCAATCACATCAACTCCCAGACGGGCCAGTTGTTTCGCGATCGCCAGTTTTTCATCGCCATTCAGGGTTGCCCCTGGACATTGTTCACCGTCGCGGAGAGTGGTATCAAAGATGATGATACGGTCGTGTTGAGGTTGCATATTCATACAAGCTATTCGACAAAAACAGATTCATATTATTCTAGCCCAAATTCTAGTTCTGAGTATATTGAAGCGATCGCTTTTTTGACGTTGGAGGACTTAAAGTTTACTTTATAAAGTTCATCTATAGCTTTTCGGAGTTAAGATATTGAGGAGAAAAGTCTCTCTAGTGGTTTATTTTTATGGTCACTCTTACTGGATACGAGAACTTAATTCTCATTCACAATAGTGATAACTCGCAAGTGTATCGCGCTCGAAGAATTAGCGATCGCCAACCGGTCATCATCAAATTTCTCAACCGAGACTATCCCACCTCAGAGCAGATTCGACGCTACAAACAAGAATATCAGCTTGTTAACCAGTTAGCATCTGCCAAGATAGTCAAAGCTTATAGCCTTGAAAAATGGCAAAGAAGCTTGGCGATGGTTCTAGAAGATTTTGGAGCAATTTCCCTAAAACAATGGCTGCAAGAGCGTGAGCTAGTTTCTTTGGAAGAATTTTTAGGGCTGGCGATCGCCATTACCGAGAGCTTGGGACAAATTCACGCAAAACATATTATTCACAAGGATATTAATCCAGCCAATATTGTGCTAAATACCGAGACCAAAGAAGTGAAAATCATTGATTTTGGTATATCCACCCAACTGAGTCGAGAAAATCCAACCCTAAAAAATCCCAACGTTTTAGAGGGAACCTTGGCTTATATTTCTCCGGAACAGACGGGTCGAATGAATCGCAGTTTAGACTATCACACGGATTTTTATTCCTTGGGAGTCACTTTTTACGAACTGTTAACCGGGAAATTACCCTTTATCGTTGAAGATGCCTTGGAATTAGTTCATTGTCATATTGCTAAAATGCCCGAGGAATTAGGGAATGGGCAACGGGCAGCAGAGAACGGGGAAGAAATTCCGCCAATTCTGGCAGATATCGTTTTAAAATTGATGGCGAAGAATGCCGAAGAACGCTATCAGAGTGCCGAGGGATTGCAAGCTGATTTAGAAGAATGCCGCCGACAATTAGAAGAGACAGGAAATATTTCCCCCTTCCCCCTAGCTCAAAAAGATATTGCTGCTCGCTTTCAGATTCCTCAAAAGCTCTACGGACGTGAAGCAGAAACCACGACTTTGCTCAAAGCGTTCGAGCGAGTAGCTGAGACAGGAACAGTCGAACTGATGTTGGTCGCGGGTTACTCCGGTATTGGCAAATCCTCTCTAGTACAGGAACTCTACAAGCCCATCACTGCACATCGGGGCTATTTTATTGCCGGGAAATTCGATCAATTTCAACGCAATATTCCCTATTCAGCCCTGGTTGCTGCTTTTGGCTCCCTGGTGGAGCAATTATTGGGAGAAACTGAGGCTCGGTTGCAAGTCTGGCGAGAAAAAATCTTGAAGGCGCTGGGAAATAACGGACAAGTTATTATTGATGTGATTCCCGAAGTGGAACTGATTGTTGGCAAGCAACCGAGCGTTCCCACCCTAGGAGCCAAGGAATCCCAAAATCGCTTTAATCTGGTTTTTGGAAACTTTATCCACGTTTTCTGCGATAAAGAGCATCCTTTGACTCTCTTCCTCGACGACTTGCAATGGGCGGATTTGGCAACCTTGCAACTGATGGAGCGGATGTTGCTCGAAGGGAAAACCGAATATCTCTTGCTGTTAGGTGCTTATCGGGATAATGAAGTTTCTGCCGGTCATCCTTTGGCAATATCCCTGGCCAAACTCCGGCAAAATAAGAGCGAGGAGATCGCACAGGTTACTTTAAACCCTTTGCCCCTCGACCAAATTGTGGCTTTAATCGGCGATACCCTCCAGCAAACGTCTCAAGCTGTTAGCGACTTGGCTCAGTTAACGCTAGAAAAAACTGGGGGAAATCCTTTCTTCGTCAATGAGTTTTTACAAGCATTGTATGACGAAGACTTGTTGCAATTCGATCGACAAGGGAGAAGTTGGCAATGGGATATGGCCGCGATCGCGGCGAGGGGCTTCACCGATAATGTCGTAGAATTGATGATAGAGAAACTGCAAAAATTACCTCCATCGAGCCAAGAGATTTTATCCCTAGCTGCTTGTTGCGGTGCAGAATTTGACTTAGAGCTTCTGACCTGGGTTTGCGAGCGATCGCCTCAAGAAACTTTCGAGCTGCTAAAAATAGCACTCGATCGCGGCTTCATCTTGCCTCTGTCAGAACTGGATGAAAACCTGTTGATTAAGTCCTATAAGTTCGGTCACGATCGCATCCAACAGGCCGCTTATGCTCTGATTTCTGACGCTAGAAAAGAATCGCTTCATTACCAGATCGGACGAACACTGCTCCAAAACATACCTTCAGAAGACAGAGAAGAGAACATTTTTGAGCTAGTCGGCCAATTAAATGATGCAACGGCTTTAATCACCAAGCAAAAAGAACGGGACGAACTTGCCGAACTGAATCTCGTGGCCTGTCGCAAAGCCAAGGATGCTAACGCCTATCAAGCGGCTAGAGAGTATGCCAACACAGGATTATCGTTGCTAGGTGAGACCGGTTGGCAGCGGCAATATGACATAACTCTAGCATTCCACGAACTCGCGGCTCAATTGGCTTCGCTATGCGGCGATCTTGAGGCGATGGAAACGTTTATTGAACTCGTGATTGCCCGGGCCAAACAAATCCTAGAAAAGGTTAAGGTTTATCGGATCGCGATCGTCTCAAAAGTCTCTCAAAATAAACTTAAAGAAGCTATTGCCATAGCCCGACAATTACTGCAACAGTTAGGGGTTACTTTCCCTGAAACTCCGACCGAGAATGATATTCAAAAGGCACTTGCAGAAATTGGAGAAATAATTGGGGCAAGAAAAACTGAAGACTTAGTTAACCTGCCAATTATGACCGATCGAGAAAAGATCGCCATTATGGAGGTGATTAATAGTATTATATCAGCAGCTCATATTTCTTCTCCTCTCTTATTGCCATTACTGATTGCCTTATCAGTCAAGCTATCGATTCAATATGGCAATACATCGACTTCAGCTTATGCTTACGCCTACTATGGTGCGCTATCTTGTATTCGCCTCCAAGATGTCGATACAGGGGTAAAGTTGGGTCAGTTGGCACTACAGATCGTATCAAAACTGGATGAAAAGGTCATAACCGCTAAAGTCTTATGCATAATCGTTTTTTCTGTACTACACCGCAAATTTCATACTAAACAAACCCTATCCCTAATGCAGGAGGCTTATACATCAGCTAGCGAATTTGGCCAATTAGAAGATATCGGATATGCGGCTCACAATTTTTGTCTCAATGCTTTCTGGTGCGGTCAGTCCCTTAATACATTGAATCATGAAGCGAGTACCTACTGTCTGACTTTGGTGCAACTGAATCAATCAATAACCGCGAATTACTGTCGAATCCATTGGCAAACCCTTTTGAATTTGCTGGGGTTTGCAGATGATCCAAGTAGTTTGTCTGGAGAGGCTTTTCAAGAAGCAGAATTTGTGCCTAGACTCATCGCTACCCAGGACTTACTTGGCTTGTTTATGCTCTATTTATACAAGCTAATGCTTTGCTACTTATTTGAGGAAATAGAATTAGCTCAAAGTGCTGTTTATGAAGTAAAGTGCTATTTAATGGCTAGCTCTGGAACCGTTGGCGAACCTGCTTTTCTATTCTATGCTTCTTTAACCGCGATCGCTGCTTTGAATTCGGAATCCGAGGAGGAAATATTAGAGGGACTCCAACAAGTTGAACAAAACCAAACAGAACTGCAACAGCAATGGGCACATTATGCTCCCATGAACTACCAACATAAGGTGGATTTAGTAGAAGCGGAAAAATGCCGAATATTAGGGAAAAAAGCAGAGGCAATCGAGCTATACAACAAGGCGATCTCTGGAGCCAAAGAAAACGAATACATCCAAGAAGAAGCTTTAGCCAACGAACTGGCTGCCAAATTTTATCTAGATTGGGGTCAGGCAATCGCTGCTCGCGCTCACA
Organism: Roseofilum reptotaenium CS-1145; assembly: GCF_028330985.1. NCBI lineage: Bacteria > Bacillati > Cyanobacteriota > Cyanophyceae > Desertifilales > Desertifilaceae > Roseofilum > Roseofilum reptotaenium. The sequence goes on from NZ_JAQMUE010000072.1 coordinate 107,026, forward strand.
TAATGGAGGCTCATTACTGCTACTCTCATTGGGGAGCAACAGCGAAGGTAAAGCACCTGGAACAGATGGAAGTAAGCTATGCTGATACGCTTTGGGGCGCTTCGACTAAAGTTAACCGCTTAAACCACCAGTATTCAACTTTATTCACTGCTTTACCCAAACAGGATTCTGGTTTTTCTGAGATCCAAACCCAAACATCTAGTGAAAAAAATCTGCATAAAACCTTAGATATAGAAACCGTATTTAAGGCGAATCGGATAATTTCGGGAGAGATTGTCTTAGATAAATTGCTCGTCGAGTTGATGAAAATTATCCTCCAAAATGCTGGGGCGCAAACGGGCTGTTTGATGATGGTCGATCGAGGAAATTTAGTGATTCAAGCCTGGGGAAATATTAACTCTGAAGAGATTAAGGTGCTTCAAGAATTGCCTGTGGAAGAATCAACTTTAGTTTGCCATGCTATTGTCAATTATGTGGCGAGAACTCAAGAAAGTGTGGTATTGAATGATGCGTCACATTCTGGAACGTTCACTCAGGATAGTTACATTCAAACCCATCAACCTCAATCGATTCTCTGTGTGCCTCTGGTTAATCAAGGTAACTTAATCAGTATTGTTTATCTAGAAAACAACTTAACAATTGGGGCTTTTACAGATGAACGAGTTAATATAGTACAGGTGATTTCCGGACAGGCGGCGATCGCCCTAGAAAATGCGTATTTATACCGAAATCTAGAGCAGAAAGTGGCAGAACGAACAGCGGAACTGGCTTTAGCTAACGCGGAGATTAAAACCTTAAATGAACAATTAACCTCGGAAAACCTACGCTTAAGTTCCGAGTTGGATGTGGCGAAAAAGATTCAACAGATGGTATTACCAAAAATCACGGAATTAGAAGGTATTGAAGATTTAGAAATCGCTGGCTATATGGAACCGGCCGATGAAGTAGGAGGCGATTATTACGATATCTTAAATGAAGGGGATCGGATCAAAATTAGTATTGGGGATGTAACCGGTCATGGTTTAGAAAGTGGGGTGTTAATGCTCATGGCTCAAACAGTAGTGAGAACGCTACAAAATATGCATGAAAGCAATGCCATCCACTTTTTAGAAATTGTTAACCAAACCCTCTGCCAAAACTTAGAGCGCATGAACTCGGATAAAAATATGAGTTTGGCAATTCTCAATTATCAAAAGGGTTTAATTAAACTGAGTGGACAACATGAAGAAATTATCCTGGTGCGAGCGAATGGAGAATTAGAGTTAATTGATACTCTAGACTTAGGGTTTCCAATGGGTTTAGATTGGCACATCAGTGACTTTATCCATGAACAGGAGTTGGTCTTAAATCGAGATGATGTGCTAATCTTATACACGGATGGAATTACGGAAGCAGAAAATCTAGACAACCAACAGTACGGACTAGAACGGTTAACTCAATTGGTACAACAACACGGTCAACATTCAGCCTCTCAAATTCGCGATCGGATTATTGAGGATGTGCGCGAGTTCATTGGAGAACAGAAGGTCTTTGATGATATTACGTTGGTGGTCTTAAAACAACGATAAACTTTAGGTTGGCTAGATTTCCTCAAAAATCTAGCGATCTGTCTATTATCTGCCCAGAAATCAAAGGATAAAATCGGGTTTTCTTTATCCAGTAACCAGTACTATAAATCCGTTTTCTCGATTAACGGTCGAATATCATTAAGGTCAATATAGCGATCCGTCGCATTGCGCAGTTCCCTAGCAATCATGCCTTCCGTCGATACTACTGTAATATGGGTACTTTTGGAACGCAGTAACTCAATTGCTCGCTCAAAGTCCCCATCCCCACTAAATAAGATTACCCGGTCATATTGCTCGACCGTATTAAACATATCAATAACAATTTCTATATCTAAATTTGCTTTTTGGGAATAGCGACCTGAATGGTCATCATAATATTCCTTAAGAATTTTTGTCCGTACGGTATAACCTAAACTAATTAAGGCATCTCGAAATCCTCTTTGATCTTGAGGGTCTTTAATTCCTGTATACCAAAAGGCATTGGCGAGATCCATTTCTTCTTTGCCGGCAAAGTATTCTAAAACCCGTTTTGGATCGAAAAACCAGCCATTTTTTTGTTGGGCATAGAACATATTGTTTCCATCAACAAAGATTGATACACGATTTTTATATCCCATAAAATGTTCTTCCTAGACTATTTGAGGTGCATATGAGGCCATTAACGGTCGGCAAAGTCGCTAACCGTTCCAACAAAAAACCCACCCCATCCAATTGGGCCGTTTAGGCCTATTTGGGGGGGCACTATTGAGCGTTAAAGTAGAAAATTCAGGAGAAATTTAGACCTGAAAATGGAGTCAATAGAATTGAGGGTAAAAATTGAGTTGTAAGGGTTTTAATAGAAAAAACAAAGCGATAAAGTCGCCTAAAAATCATACAAGAATAACGAGGCAGAATCGATTAGAGAAGGGTCTCTAATCCGATTTAGATCTCTAAATTCTGCTTCTATTATGACAGAAAGTCTTAGCTTTTGCTCAAGAGTTAGGAAATTCTGTGGCAATGGGGTGTTGCGGATAAGAACACCAATCACTCCAACTGCCAGCATAGAGTTTTTCTTGGGGTCTTCCAGCTAGAGCTAAGGAAAATAAGTTAACACAAGCTGTGACTCCAGAACCACAATATACCCAGAATTCTGAATCGACAGGATAGTCTTGCCATCGAGCTTTGTGGTAGTTTACGGATTGCGTCCATCCTGATTCAGTCGTAATCTCTTGCCATGGGTAATTCATTGCGCCAGGAATATGACCGGCTACCGGATCGATGGGTTCGGTTTTGCCGATGTATCGGTCATAGGCTCTGGAGTCTATCAGAGTCACATCCGATCGCTCTCCTAATTGCTTAATCGCTTCACAATCAACAACCCAACTGGATTGAATCTGAGGTATAAATTTTCCGGGCTGTTTTGCTACACTGGGTTCACGACTGGTCAAATATCCGGCTTCTTGCCAGCCTCTCCAACCCCCATCTAAAATTGCAACTTGTTCGTGGCCTAGATAGCGCAGTAGCCACCAACAGCGGGAGGAAAATGCCATACGGGAGTTATCATAGGCAACAACTAACGTCTCCTCGGATTTAACCCCTAATTGAGAGAGTTTGGCTGCCAATGCGTCTGGATCGGGCAACGGATGGCGACCACCATGAGTTTGTACGGAACTGGATAAGTCTTCATTCAGGTGGAGATAAAAGGCTCCAGGAATATGCCCCGCTTCGTATTCTTGTTGCCCTTGTTGCGGGTTGGCAAGGGAGAAGCGGCAATCAATAATGACGATTTGAGGGTCTTCTAGGTGTTCAGATAACCATTGTGGAGTAACGAGAAGGGAGGGAAAGGTCATATCAATTAAACATTAAAACTTAAAAATGGGTTTGGGGTAAGTTTACTCGTCACGAGGGCAATGTTCAATTTACCGCGATCGCGGATTCTCCAGCAAGAGGCTCAGGCTGTTGAGGTGATAGCCTATTTCCTATTGCTATTCGTGCCTATTCCCTGATGGATCAAATAACGCCTTTTACCCCTCAACCCACTGGTGATGGATCGTGGACATTCTTTTCCCCGGAATTTGGGGAACTGTTTCATTCCCACCACGGAGCGAAGCAGGAAGCGAAAAAGAAGTTTGTGGAACCGACTCGACTGGCGGAGCGCTCCCTCAAAGGTGAGGTCAGTTTGCTCGATATCTGCTATGGACTGGGCTACAATAGCGCCAGCGCCCTCGAAACTCTGTGGTCGGTGAATCCCCAGTGTCAGGTGAATTGGGTAGGCTTAGAACGGGATAAACGGGTGGCAGAAACGGCGATCGCCCATCAATTTCACGCAAACTGGCCCCATCCCATTAACGCCATTTTGCCCCAACTCGCCAGCACTGGAGAAGCCACTACGCCCCAATTTACCGGCACACTCCACATCGGCGATGCTCGCCAAACCCTAGCCTCTGTCATTGCCCAAGGCTTCCAAGCGGATGCTATCTTTCTCGATCCTTTCTCTCCTCCCACCTGTCCCCAACTCTGGACAGTGGAGTTTCTCAACTTAGTCGCCCAAGTCCTCAAACCCGATGGCTACTTAGCGACTTACTCCTGTGCAGTTTCAGTTCGTACTGCTCTGAAGTTAGTTGGATTTCAGATCGGAACAACCTCCCCAGTCGGCAGGAAATCACCCGGAACCTTAGCCCGATTTTGCTCTAACGATCTGATGCGCTTATCCGAGCAAGAACAGGAACATCTGCAAACTCGCGCCGCCATTCCCTATCGAGATCCTACCTTAGCGGATACGGCTGAAGTAATTCGCGATCGCCGAAAACAGGAGCAACAAACCAGTACCCTAGAGCCAAGTTCTCACTGGAAAAAGCGTTGGAATTATAGTGGGAGGGGGAGAAGCGAGGACGCAGAGAAATGACCCATGGTCTTTTACCTATTCCCTAATTAAAGTAAGCCCAATTTCTCTAAAACGGGTTCTGTGGAAACTACATGGCGCTCTAACCCCAAGTCTTGGGGAGAAAGTCCCAGAGCCAAACCCACTAACTGGGGTAAATGGAGGACAGGTAAACCCAAAGGTTGCTCAACCACCCGCGCAACTTCCGGTTGCCGGGAATCCAGATTCAGGTGACAGAGGGGACAGGGAGTGACTAAACAATCGGCTCCAGCGGCGATCGCCTCTTGCAAATGCCCCCCTGCCATCTTAAACGACTCCGTCGTCGCATAGCTAGAAATCGGCCAACCACAGCATTGAGTCCTGCCCCGATAATAAACCGGACTCGCCCCCACAGCCTCAAACAAGTTTTCCATTGACCGGGGATCGTGGGGATTTTCCCAAGCCGTGTCCTGTCCGCGCAACAGATAACAGCCATAGAACGCCGCACAATTTAAGCCCTTTAGGGAACGACTCACCCGCTTCTGAATCGCCTCTAAACCATAATCAGCCACCAGTACCCAGAGTAAATGCTTCACTTGAGTTGAACCTTGGTATGGGCTACATCCCTGTTGTTTGAGCAACCCATTGACCTGTTCCAAGTAATCTGGATTCTCCTCTTGAGAGTGCTTTAATCGCTCATCCACATGGCCAATCACGCCCTGACAAGTGCTACAATGGGTCAGAAGAGGTAAATTAAGTTCTTCTGCCAAAGCAATATTCCGGGCATTTACCGTATCTTCTAAGAGTTGCGAATCTTCCTTAAACGTGCCCGAACCACAACAAGAAGCCTTTTTGAGTTCCAACAAATCAATGCCTAATGCTTTGGCAACTTCTCCCGTTGATTGGTATAACTCTCGACAAGCTCCCTGGGCAACACAGCCAGGAAAATAAGCATATTTCAGGGAGGAGGAGAGGGATGATGTAACCATGGGCTGTTCTCTATTCACACAACACAAGACCTTTAACACTGTATCGCTCTGGCAACCGACTAGGGTAATCTTCATCTAAAGTTAAGGTCTAACCTCAAGGTAAGAGCCGTCATAATCGAGATCTCAGAAGGTTACCCCAGCCAACCTAGAGGCCCATCTTCAAAACTCGCTGCAAAATTACCTCCAAAGTAACCCTTTCCGATAAGATCAAAAAATGCTTAGAATGATAAGTTGCACAGTAAACCAGTTAAGCCAATTTATTAAGGAAGAAATTAAGCCATGTCAGAGACAACATTCGACAGAGTCCAAAAAATCGTTGCCGACCAGCTCGGAGTAGAAGCGGAAAAAGTCAAACTAGAAGCCAGCTTTACTGAAGATCTAGGTGCTGACTCTCTCGATACCGTAGAGCTAGTTATGGCTCTAGAGGAAGAGTTTAATCTTGAAATCCCCGATGATGCCGCCGAGAAAATTGAGACCGTCAAAAACGCTGTAGACTATATCGAAAAGCAAGGAACCCCTGCCTAAATCTGACTTTTATTGATCGCTAACTTTGTCTTTCGTCCTTTGTCCTTTGTCCAGATGGCAATCGACGAATGGCAAATGACGAATGACGCAAGTTTTAAGAAAAACCCATGACACATTTGGAACAAAAACGGGTAGTTGTGACCGGACTCGGAGCAATCACCCCTATAGGCAATACGCTAAAAGACTATTGGGACGCACTGCTACAGGGCAAAAGTGGAATTGGGCCGATTACCCATTTTGATTCGTCTAACCATGCTTGTCAGATTGCGGGAGAGGTGAAGAACTTCGATCCCCATGAGTATCTAGGGCAGAAAGAAGCGAAACGGATGGATCGCTTTGCCCAATTTGCTGTCTGTGCAAGTCAACAAACCCTTGAAGACGCTCAGTTTGAAATTACCGATTTGAATGCTCATCAAGTGGGTGTGATTATTGGTACAGGAGTAGGTGGAATCAAAGTTCTGGAAGATCAACAAGAAACTTACTTGACAAAAGGCGCGAAGAAATGTAGTGCTTTCATGATTCCGATGATGATTGCCAATATGGCAGCCGGATTAACAGCTATTAAAACAGGGGCTAAGGGGCCGAACTCTTGTACCGTAACCGCTTGTGCTGCCGGTTCCCATGCCATTGGAGATGCCTTTAGACTGATCCAACAAGGATATGCAAAGGTCATGATTTGTGGAGGTGCAGAAGCAGCCGTCACGCCTTTGTCCGTCGCTGGATTTGCTAGTGCCAAAGCTTTGTCTACTCGCAATGATGACCCCAGTCGAGCTTCTCGTCCCTTTGATCGAGACCGAGACGGGTTTGTGTTGGGAGAAGGGACAGGGATTCTGTTACTCGAAGAACTCGAACATGCTCTCCAGCGTAAAGCCAGAATTTATGCAGAAATGGTCGGTTATGGGATGACCTGTGATGCCTACCATATGACCAAACCAGTTCCTGGAGGGGAAGGAGCCGCTAGGGCAATTTCCTTAGCCTTAAAAGATGCTGGGATTACGCCCGATCAAGTCAGTTATATTAACGCCCATGGAACGAGTACCTCCGCTAACGATCCCACAGAAACTCAAGCGGTAAAAACGGTACTCGGCAAAAGGGCTTATGAAATCGCCATGAGTTCGACTAAATCCATGACGGGACACTTATTGGGAGGTTCAGGAGGTATAGAAGCCGTAGCTACGGTAAAAACGATCGCCGAAGATCATGTACCGCCAACTCTGAATTTAGATAACCCAGACGAAGAACATGGATGTGACCTCGACTATGTCCCCAATGAATCTCGGAAAATGCCCGTAGAGGTGGCTCTATCTAACTCCTTTGGCTTTGGAGGTCATAACGTGACCCTGGTCTTCCGCAAATATCGTTCCTAAACCTTGCACATAACCTCAATTGATTGCCCATCGATCCCCCTAATGGGAACATGGATGTAGAGCATGGGCTAATCCTAAGATCTTGAGATTAGGAGAGGTCTAATTTGTCCAGCCTCTGTACAACAGTATAACCAGCAAAGAACTATGGCCGTTGCAACCCAATCCGTTGAACAACTCTGTATTAACTCGATCCGCTTTCTAGCTATTGATGCCGTTGAGAAAGCCAAATCTGGTCACCCTGGCTTACCCATGGGAGCCGCTCCCATGGCGTTTGTGCTGTGGGATCAATTTATGCGGTTTAATCCTAAAAATCCTCATTGGGTCAACCGCGATCGCTTTGTCCTATCGGCGGGTCATGGGTGTATGCTTCAGTATGCCCTATTGCACTTGACCGGTTACGATCAAGTGACCCTAGAAAGCTTACAACAATTCCGCCAATGGGGTTCAATTACTCCCGGACATCCGGAAAACTTTGAGACCGAAGGCGTAGAAGTTACTACTGGCCCCCTAGGACAAGGGATTGCCAATGGAGTCGGTTTGGCCATGGCTGAAGCTCACTTAGGAGCTAAATTTAATAAGCCAGACGCTAAACTGATTGACCATTACACTTATGTAATCCTAGGTGATGGTTGTAACATGGAAGGGGTGTCAGGTGAAGCCTGTTCCCTGGCTGGACACTTAGGACTGGGCAAACTGATTGCTCTCTATGATGATAACCACATCTCCATTGATGGTCATACCAATATCTCCTTCACCGAAGATGTAGGCAAACGATTTGAAGCCTATGGTTGGCATGTACAGCACGTTCCCGAGGGAAATACCGGTCTAGATGCGATCGCCGCTGCTATCCAAGACGCTAAAGACGTAACCGATAAACCCTCACTGATTAAAGTCACCACCACCATTGGTTACGGTTCTCCTAACAAAGCCAATACCCACGGAGTCCATGGAGCAGCTCTAGGAGGAGATGAAGTCCAAGCAACCCGCGACCATTTAGGTTGGACTTATCCTCCCTTTGAACTGCCCCCACAAGCCCTCGAACGCTTCCGTCAAGCCATTGACAAAGGGGCAAGTGCTGAAGCCGAATGGAACCAAACCTTAGCCACCTACAAAACAAAATATCCAGCAGACGCAGCCGAATTCGAGCGCATCACCTCCGGAACTCTACCCGAAGGTTGGGCCGATGCACTGCCGAGTTATACCCCAGATGATGGGGGAATGGCCACTCGTAAGCACAGCTATACCGTTCTCAATGCCCTCGCTCCCGTACTCCCTGAACTAATCGGGGGTTCGGCGGACTTGGCTCCTTCCAATTTAACCCTCATGAAGGTCTCTGGAGACTTCCAAAAAGGCAAATACGAGAACCGTAACCTGCGCTTTGGAGTACGCGAACATGGAATGGGAGCCATCTGTAATGGGATTGTTCTACACAAAACAGGCTTAATATCCTACGGTGCAACCTTCCTAGTCTTCACCGACTATATGCGAGCAGCCATTCGCCTATCAGCCCTCTCAGAAGCCGGAGTCATTTGGGTGATGACCCACGACTCGATTGCCCTAGGAGAAGATGGTCCAACCCACCAACCCGTGGAAACGATTTCCTCCCTACGAGCGATTCCTAACCTGTTGGTCATGCGTCCAGCAGACGGGAATGAAGTCTCTGGAGCTTACAAAGTCGCCATTGAAAACCGTAACCGTCCGACTTTGTTAGCCCTCACTCGTCAAACTGTCCCTAATCTTCAGGGCAGTGGCATTGACCAAGTGAGCAAGGGTGGATATGTACTATCCGACTGTGAAGGGACTCCCGATCTAATCCTCATTGGTACAGGGAGCGAAGTATCTTTGTGCGTGAAAGCAGCTGAACAACTGAGCGCTGAAGGTAAAAAAGTGCGCGTCGTTTCTCTGCCGTGTTGGAAACTCTTTGATGAGCAAGATGAAGCTTATCGCGAATCTGTATTACCGAAAGCCGTGACCAAACGGTTGGCTGTTGAAGCGGGAACGAGCTTTGGTTGGCATCGCTATCTATCCTCAGAAGGCGATATGGTCAGCATTGACCGATTTGGAGTGTCCTCTCCTGGCGGTACAGCTATGGAAAAATTTGGCTTTACTGTTGATCATGTGGTCGCTCGGGCCAAAGCTCTACTCTAGAGCCAATGACCGGTTAAACCCAGTCTAATCTTCGATCAGGAAGAAGGAGATACTCTCTTCTTTCTTCCTGGTTTCCCTATTTGCCTATCCTCTTATTGCCTATTGCCCTTTGCCCTCCAACTCTTGAGCAAGAATCAGGATAAAAAGAATGCCACAAGCAACCTGGGGGCTGCTCCTCAAAGTTCTATCCTCCTCTGTCCTTATTTCTTTTGCCATTAAGTATGGTGGAAGTTGGCTTCCCCTGGCAGCTAACCCCATAAGCGCCCTAACGTTAATTCTTTTGCCCACCCTGGTGATGTTGGCCCTATTTGCCTGGCGAGGCCTCCCTTAAATACTTTTATTATCCTGATTTTGTGCGAATGAAGAATAAGCCGGTATTCTAGAATTAGAGCGAATTATCCATGCAGATTATAATTCGTACTTAAATCTCTGTGCGATCGCTCAAACCGGTAGTCAAGGCTTTGATCTAGCTCCGGAATTAGCAAAAATCTGCCCCAGGAGGGAATTTCTCTCAGACCGTCTCGCTCAACGGCCTTTACCCATCCTCTTCCTCTGATCGGAGTCAACTAGCAGCGCCCATGTTTATTCTCAAACGGCAGGATGTTGAACTTTCCAAAATTCAGCACCCCAGCGCAGAACAACCCATCCCCATCCTTACCTATCAGGGACAAACCTATCGCCTGCTCAAAGTATTTGAAGCCCATCAAGCAGAAGAAGCCAAAGCCCTGTGGCGAGATTTAATTGACAATAAAGGGAAAGTCTCTGTATTGCTCCAAGAACCAGAACGTCATAGCGTTTGGGGTAAAATTCGCCTCGATCAAGGTGAAGAAGGCTCAAGTTCCGATCAGGCTCTGCCGTTCCTGTTCACTCAAGGTGTTTTTTTAATGGCTCAAGCGGTGGTGATCGATATTGAAGACCTGTTGGGGCCCAAACAAGCCAAAGCATTTGAAAAAAGTCTGACTCAAGTCTTTCAACAATGGAATTTACCCCATGCTGGCTCGGAGGAAACCATTGTACAACTGATCAGCGTTGACCCTCTAGAAGATGGGTTCCCCACTAACGCTTGGAAAGAAGTCGATCTGAGTAATTTTTTGCGGGAAGTGCATCGCTTAGGCAAAGACTACTTTGGCAACACCAGTTTTGCTGTAGGTGCAATGGAAGTCTTAGACGATTTGTCCGATAGCGATCGCCAATCTTTCGTAGACTGGTTAAGACAATCGGGATTAGCAAAACTTTGGAAAGAGTAATTGACTTTCATCTGCTATCTGCCCATAATCTTCCCAATTTCCCCTAAGATGTCAATAATACCTTAAACCTGCTAACGTTGTGGTTTATCTCCAGCGGCTAACACCTGTCATGAGTTCAGGGAATTTCTATGAGTAGTTCTGCCCAAAAATCATCAAAATCTATCTTTACCACCCAATCCATCGTTTTAGCTGGAATCACTTGGGGAATCCTGTCCCTATTGTTTTTCCTCCTCTTCAGTGCTAACCCGCCCAACTGGTACTCTCCCTTAACCTACATTTTTGGATTCGTTAGCAACCTCGCAGCAGCTTTCCTGTGTTTTAGAAACTGGAAAAGTCCTCAAATTGTTAGCGGTCGGAGTGTTTGGTTAGGTATCGGACTAGGAATGTTCTTCTACTTCCTGGGAGATATCTTGTTTGGCATATGGGAACTGGTCTTTAACCAAAACCCTGCGGTGTCCCCTGGAGATCTCTTCTATCTCATTTCCTATATCTGTCTCTCGGTGGGCTTATTTTTAGCCGTAACTACCAGACGGCTTAATTTAGAACCGAAGCAATGGCTGATTGTGGCAGGAATTTTTCTCACGTCAACATTACTAGCAGTTTGGCTATCCCTACCTACAGGCGTAGATGCTGAGGCCACATCGGCTGAATCGGGAGCAACTCAAACTCAAGTAGAAGTTGCAGCAGCGCCAGCAGAAACGCCAGAAAACCAGAATGTCCCAGAAATAGTGCTTAAACTTGAAGAAAGCCTTCAACCCCTAGAAAGTGTTGTCACTCTGCTTTACACGATTTTGGATGTACTGCTCTTAATTGCCGCCAGTACGGTATTACTGGCCTTCTGGGGGGGAAGAACCTCTCAATCTTGGCGGATGATTGCTGCGGCTGCCTTTTCCCTCTATATTGCCGATATGTGGTTTAAATATGCGATCGCTCGCGTACCGGACTACGAAAGTGGTGGACTCCTAGAAATTTTTTGGATCTTTAGCCCTATTCTATTTGGGATTGGTGCAGCCCTAGAATTTGACTTGTCTACTCGCTCAACTCGTCGTAGTCGCAGACGAGGCTCGAATTAATTCAATCAAGTTCTATACAAATTTAGTTTCCTTTCTAGCCATTGATTGGGTATTGTGGAAAAGAGATCATTTTTACAAGTAACGACTTGGTGTTCTCTTGCTGTCTTGTCTACGGTGAAGTAGTCTTATGTCTCCAAGAAAACTAACAGAATCTGAAAAAGTCGATATCATTAAAACCTATCGTGAGACAGTAGAGACCACTTCAACTTTGGCAACTCGCTACAGTGTTAGTAATTCTACGATTAGTCGCTTACTTAAGGCCCGTCTGCCAGCCGCCGAATATGAAAATTTGGTGCAGCAAAAACGTGCTGCTGCGGGTAAAGGTAAAATGCCAAGTGTCTCAAATGTGAGTGAATCGGAGTCCCCTAAAGCTTCTCAACCTGAAGTGCAACAGGTCGATCTTCGTTTGGCTACTCCTGCTTCGGATGCCAAAGTTGATGCGGATGAGCAAGAGGATTTATCTTTGGAGAGCAAACCGAAAAAAGTGCGATCGCGTTTAAATGCAGTAACGGATAGCTCTGAGAAAGTCATCCACCCTTCCATACCTGGTTTGAATCTGGTTAGCTCCGATCTGGATACGGAGAATGGTGAGGAAGATGAGCAGGAATACTATGCCCAAGCGAGTACCTTACGAGAATTGCTGGGAGAAGATTTAGATGAGGAAGATCTCGATGAGGATGAGGATGAAGATGACCTGGATGATGATTATTATGAGAGCGCTCGGTTAGCTATCCCTGGAGGTATTCCGGCTAAAGTGGAGGTTCTGCCTCTCTCAGAAGCAGCTTTGCCCAGAATTTGTTATTTGGTAATTGATCGGGGAGCAGAATTGATTACTCGTCCGTTGAAGGAATTTGCACAGTTGGGCCAAATTCCTTCTGCTGAGGTGAGTGAGCGGACGTTACCAGTGTTTGATAATCATCGGGTAGCGCGCCGATTTTCTCGCCGTAGTCAGAGGGTGATTAAGGTTCCCGATAGCCGCATGTTACCGAAGACTCGTCCCTATTTGTACGCGAAGGGGATTACACGGTTGTTGTTTGATGGCCAGGTGTATTCTTTAGATCAGAATTAATCCCATCTGGAAGGGTCTAGATCTTGTGGTTCAGAGAAGGGGGAGGTCTTGTTGCTCCCCCAAGGGAGAATGAGAAGACCAGCAAGAAGTCCAAGAGATGCACTAAAGGCTAAGAGGATGCCTACCGGGATCTGTACGGACTCAAAAAGCAGGAATTTGAGGGATACAGGGGTGGCATTCTGGACGGAGAGAATGGAGATCGCACTAATCCAAACACTCAGCAGTAGGGTTAGACTCAGATGACGGGCTATCATAACTAGAAAAAATAACTCAGGGTAGCATCTGAACGGATTATATAGCGCTGGGCGCTGGTAATGAGGATTCGTCAGAGGTTAAGGGGAGTAATAGGGAATAGGGAATAGGCGATAGAAAATGTCGTAATATCCTGGGCACTGCCATATCTTGACGATCAAGTGGGGAAATATCGCAAAACGTATCGTTTTTTATTGTTTTGTCAACACAGTGGCACGAATCTCTAAGGACAGGCTATTATCAGGATCTAGGTTTAGTTAATTGGTTATTGCGCAAATCAGTTATGGGTGAAGCGAAACGCCGTAAAGCTGCTCTAGGAGAACAGTATGGCCAGGAAAAGACCATCTTACCCTGGTTACCGATTACCCAATCACAAGCTGACCGGTTTGTCAAGTGGACAAGCACTGGAGCTTGGATTGGCATTGGGGTCATGATTGCAGTATGGGTGATAGTTCGGTTTATTGGCCCCGGTTTTGGCTGGTGGCAAGTGAACTAATCATTCGAGGGAAAACCCAAGTGTATCTCAGAATACGGTTTACCCAAGAAAATGCTCTTATGGTTAAGCGGAGTCCATTCGCGAGAATGTTGGTTAATCCCTAGATCAATTCTAAGAAATCTGAGAAAATTCTTAAGAAATTATAAAACCGTCTAGAATAGTGTGGTGAGTGGAGGAAAATAAAGGTGTTTATCCGATTAGCACACCAACATAGACAATTTGTCCAGGATCTGGTCATGAGCCTTCAGGCGTTGGCTGTTGTTCTGGAGCGCCAAGGGTATTTAGCCTCGTGCTATACCTGTGGAGATCAAATGAATAGCGCATCCTTTATGGTGAGCTTAGGAGATAACCATCTGATTCGGTTTTTGGTTTCTGATTATGGGATTACCTGGACAGAAATGCGCGATGACCGAGAGCTGATGAAACTCGAAGGTGCAGAGGCGATCGCTCAACTGCAAGAGTTAGCCAATCTAGCGAAACGGGATAAACTGCCCGAAGACCCCCCGTTAACGGGTGCGGTTCCTCAAAAGGCAAAGTCTTCTGGCATGAAGGTTCTTCCCAGAGTAGGATAAGAAAATAATCGGTTCTATGATTGAGCGTACTGGTGGATTTTCTGCCAGGATGTTCCTTGTGCGCTTCAGTTGATGGGTAGAAAACAAAGAGTTTGCTGCTTGTCTCTTCATTGCAGGGGACTAGGGTATAGTGACCCTAGAATCTGCATCCTTGAGATAGACTCAAATTCTATAGCAGTGAAAGAGTTGATCAGGACAGTGAGGTTATGGTTTGAGGCAATAGACAATAGAAAATGTCCTAACTCTCCCTTTCTCTGCTATGATGCGATTTCTCTTTAAGCCTGCTATTTATTGATCATTGGGAGATAATTGGCTTAGATCCAATTACTAAGGGCATATTCAGATAGAAATGGGATCATCTAGCAAGTCTAATAGCTGTGCTTCTGTTAGTTGGGTGATGTTTAGTCCTTGTGCCTTGGTTAACTTGGAGCCAGGGTTATCGCCAACAACCACATAATGGGTTTTGGCACTGACAGAACTGCTGACTTTCCCCCCTGCTGCTTCAATACGGGTTTTGGCTTGCGATCGCGTTAAAGTAGGCAGTGTCCCCGTCAGCACAAAGGTTTTGCCGGTGAGAGAAGGAGATGGTAGGGGCGAAAAATTTTTTGCCCCTACAGCAGAGAGGGATAACCCGAGTTCTTGCAACCGTTGGATGAGGGTTTGATTTTCGGGAAGTTGGAACCATTCAGCGATCGCCGCGCTCATTTCTGAACCAATTCCATATACGCTCTCTAAGTCGCTCTCTGTAGCTTGGGCGAGTTGTTCGATGGAAGGAAAGGCGTTACATAAGAGTTTGGCATTCGTGGCTCCCACATGGCGAATGCCGATCGCATACAAGATACAATGCCAAGGGCGCGTTTTGGAAGCGGCGATCGCTTGGACGAGCTTTTGGGCAGATCTCTGACCCATACGATCTAGTTGCATTAAATCATCAATCGTCAATTCATACAAGTCCGGGAGCGATCGCACTAACTGCTGCTCCACCAATTGCGCTGCTAGTTTTTCCCCCAAGCCATCAATATCCAGGGCATCCCGACGCACGGCATGAATGAGAGCGCCGCGCAGAATGCCGGGACAGGAAAGATTGATACACCGAGGCACAGCTTCGGTTTCCAGGCGCACGACGGGTGAGTTGCACTCTGGGCAAAGGGTGGGCATTTCGTAGCGGGTAGCTCCGGGGGGGCGCAGTTCCGGTAAAATTCGTACCACTTCGGGTATGATTTCTCCAGCTTTGCGGACGATCGCCGTATCGCCAATACAGAGATCGAGTTCAGCGATGCGATCGGGGTTGTGCAACGTAGCACGTTTGACCGTGGTTCCTGCCAGTTGGATGGGTTCGAGTTCGGCTACGGGGGTGAGCGCTCCTGTCCTGCCCACCTGCACGGTCACGGATTTAACGACTGTGGGCAACTCTTCGGTGGGATATTTGAGGGCGATCGCCCAGCGGGGGAATTTGTGCGTAAAGCCGAGTTGGGTTTGCAACGCTAGAGGGTTGAGTTTCACCACCACGCCATCGGTGAGATAGGGGAGTTGGTGGCGATCGGTTTCCCAGCGCGTATAATATTGCTCCACCTCCGCTAAGGACGGGCAGAGGGTGCGATTGGGATTGACCTTAAATCCCCAGCCTGAGAGCCATTCTAAGGCTTCCCACTGCCTTTGGGGTAAATTTGACGTTTCGGGTAAATGAAGGGTATAGGCGAAGAAATCTAAGCGGCGAGCGGCGACAATTCGGGGGTCGAGTTGGCGCAGGGTTCCGGCGGCGGCATTGCGGGGGTTGGCGAAGGGGGGTTCGCCCGCTTCCGTGCGTTCCTGATTGAGACGGGCAAAGACTTCTAGACTCAGAAACGCTTCGCCCCGCACTTCGACGCGCTCCGGGATGGCTTCCCCCGTTAAGCGCAGGGGAATGGAGCGAATCGTTTTCACATTGGGGGTAATGTCTTCTCCAATCGTGCCATTGCCACGGGTTGCGCCACGCACGAGTACCCCGTTTTCGTAGGTTAGGGCGAGAGCAGAGCCATCAATTTTCAGTTCGCAGATATATTCGGGCGGGGTTTCGGAGGGAATAGAATCCGCGTGGCGCATCCATCGGTCTTGCCATTGGCGAAACTCGGCCAGGTTAAAGGCATTTTCCAGACTGTAGAGGGGAACATGATGCTCGACGGAGGTAAACTGCTGTGCGGGTTGGTCACCCACGCGCTGGGTGGGACTCTCCGGTACAATCAGGTCAGGATATTGGCTTTCCAGGTCTTGGAGTTGGCGATAGAGGCGGTCATAGACGCTATCCTCCATCATCGGATTATCGAGAACATAATATGCATAACTGGCTGTTTGCAACTGTTCCCGTAGCCGAGTCACCTGTTGCACAATTTCCGCAGAAGCCACAAGACCTTACCCCATTGAGCGATGATTGATTTATTTTTCAATTTTAAATGAACCTGAGCCGAGCGTGGGATAAGGAAAGGAGGATCGGGTCGGGAATGTGAGAAACGACTAGTCCTATCCTCCCTCTTAAATGAAGCAAATTAAGCGTTTACGGGGGTGGGTTGCTTTTGGAAAAAGCGATCGCGGATTGAATCTGCCATTTGGGCTGGCATTAATCCTAACGCGGTTTTCGACTGATCGGGCGTAGCATGATCCACGAGGATATCGGGGACACCCAAACGCTGAACAGGAACGACGATATTGGCATCCATCAGCGCTTCTACAATACCAGAACCAAAACCGCCGATTAAGCTGCCTTCTTCTAGAGTGGCGACGCGACCAATTTTCTCGGCTAACGGTAGAATCAACTCCGTATCTAAGGGTTTAGCAAAGCGAGCATTGACCACCGTCGTTTCTACACCATGTTCGCTCAACAGTTCAGCCACCTGGAGGGCAGGATGCACCATAGAACCATAGGCAACCAGGAGTAAATCGTCACCATTGCGCAAGATTTCCCCTTTACCAATGTCCAGAGGTTCCCACCCTTCTTCCATTAAGGGGACACCATAACCATTACCGCGAGGATAGCGCATAGCGATCGGTCCATCGGTATAATCAATACCGGTAACGATCATCCGTTGCAGTTCGCCCTCATCTTTGGGAGCCATCTGCACCAAATTGGGTAAACAGCGCAAATAGGAGATATCATACATTCCTTGGTGAGTGGGCCCATCTGCACCAACAATTCCCGCCCGGTCTAAACAGAAGAAGACGGGGAGCTTTTGGATACAGACATCATGAATGACTTGGTCATAGCCCCGTTGCAGGAAGGTCGAATAAATGGCAGCAACTGGCCGCATTCCTTCGCAAGCTAAACCCGCAGCCAGGGTAACAGCATGTTGTTCGGCAATGCCGACATCAATATATTGATCGGGTAATTTGGCATGGAGTTTATCCAAACCGGTTCCCGTCGCCATGGCTGCGGTAATACCGATAATCTTGGGGTTATTTTCCGCCAGTTGAGTGAGGGTATGGGCAAAGACTTTGGAATAGGAGGGGGGTTTGGGCTTACTGGAAGGAATAGCCTTACCGGTGGTTAAGTTAAAGGGACTTTGGGCATGATAGCCGACTTGATCGTTTTCGGCGATCGCATATCCTTTTCCTTTAGTGGTCGCCACATGTACTAACACCGGTCCCTCAATTTGGTGCGCTTGCTCAAACGTAGTAATCAACTCCTGTAAATCGTGGCCATCTACCGGCCCCATATAAGTAAAGCCCAATTCCTCAATGACTGCACCGACTTTAGAGACAGCCAAGCGCTTCATCCCTTCCTTCACCCGTTCCATCTCTGGTGTAAAGGTCTCACCAAAGAAGGGAATATGCTTAAACTGCTCTTCTAAGTTATCTGCAAAAAACTGCATCGGCGGACTGAGGCGCATTTTATTCAGATATCGGGAAATTGCCCCCACATTAGGAGAAATGGACATTTCATTATCATTTAAGATCACCAACAGACGAGTATGGGGCAAATGTCCCGCATGGTTAATCGCTTCTAGAGCCATGCCCCCAGTGAGCGAGCCATCCCCAATAATGGCAGCCACCTTATAATTTTCGCCTTTCCTATCCCGTGCCAAAGCCATTCCTAAAGCCGCAGAAATGCTCGTCGAAGCGTGTCCAGCACCAAAATGGTCAAATTTGCTCTCGCAGCGCTTCAAATAGCCTGCAATGCCATCTTTTTGCCGTAGGGTATGAAAATCATTGTAGCGTCCCGTAATCATTTTATGGGGATAGGCTTGGTGACCCACATCCCAAACCACTTTATCATGGTCAAGATCCAGGGTTTGATAAAGTGCTAAGGTCAGTTCAACCACCCCTAAACCCGGGCCTAAATGACCTCCTGTCGCTGCGATCGTTTGCAGATGCTTTTCTCGGATTTGACGTGCAACTTGTTCCAATTGGGCGATCGACAGGCCATGCAATTGGTTGGGATGAGTGAGTTCACTTAAATGCATAGGTAAGGTGTCCTCATTTTTTCATAAACTTAGTTTTCCATACCTTATCCACTGTAAGTTATTAGAGTGCAGTTGTAGCCTCTAATAACTTACAGTAATAATTAGGAACCACTGCTCGCCCTATTGTTTTTTGTGAGGAGTTGTAAGGATGTCTAATCCTAAATTTCGTCTAACTTCTGCCTTAAATCCTTTGATGGGTGGGGTTTTGCTTGCTGCGTTCAGTGCTGTATTGGTGCCACCCCAAGCGGCGATCGCCCGTAATGCCTTTCGCACTTGTGATTATGAGTTAGCCCAGATGGGCATTTCTCCAGAAGATCGTTCTAGAGCTTGTGGCACTGCCTTATATCCAAAAGATATTTCTGGATGTGTCGTGGGAATTGTCAATCGAAATGAGAACATCAATCCCTTAGAAGCCTTGTCTACCTGTCGCCAAGTGCGCCGCCCCTTAGATTTGGCCAGTTGTGTCACTGATATTAATCACATCGACGAATCCGATCTGATCGCTAGTACGGTACTAGAGACTTGTCGGCGTGCCCTTTTACCCCGACGGTTTGCCCAATGTGTAGTCGGAATGGATCGGGAGATGGACTTAAGCACCCAAGAGGTCATGACTCATTGTATTGAAGCGAGAGATCAACCGAGAGGATTTTATCCGGATTTATCCAATGTTGGGCAACCTTTAGCTCCCACTCCCGGAGCGCCTCCCCCCCTACAACCGATTCCTGGAATTGAACCTGATTTAGATCAATTGGGTATACCCACCCGATAGGTGCGAGTGGGGAGTCGGGAGTCGGGATGGGAATGATCGCCGACTCTTTTCAGATACAAGGGGCGGATTTTACCATTACCATTTGGTAAACCGGCTTCTGGGAACCCTATCGCTCTAATTCTCTGGACTAAACTGGGCTAATAACTCTTCACGAGACGCTTGCATACAGATAGGAACAAACTCTTCTAGAGACAGTTCCATCAGGCGATCTATAATTCCCAGTAACTCCTCATCCAAGGAACCAAACCGGGTTCTTAACAACGTTTCAATGGTCATTCGTTTAGTCTGTTGAACCCCTTGTTGAACCCCTTGTTGAATGGTATCTTCTCGCCATTTTAAGTAAGCTGGTGATAACTCCATAAGTAACTCCTGGTCTTCTGTGTTGAGATCTATCGTAACTTGCACATTAATTTGCCATACCCCAATCAGCTCTAGGATATTACGCCGTTGCGGATCGCCTTCTGGCAAGTCTAGCACTTGTTAGATGGCTCTTTTCTGGGTTCCCCCTTTTCCTAAGAGTCTTAACCAGAGGGTTTCTGGGATTTCTGGCAGTTGGTTGATGGCGATAATCCCAGTTTGGTTAATCTTTGCCAGTTGATACACTCCTGTATATTCGCACGCTTCATCAGGTTTAGCTCTTAACTCTTCTAAGAGTCTCTCGGATGCTAGGATACACAAGCTAGAAGCCGGGTTTGTTGAA